>CAZAVT010000182.1:0-7202 GCA_964488395.1 uncultured Burkholderiaceae bacterium
AGAGGGTCTGCAGGCCGAGGTAGCCGAACTGCAAGTCCCGATCGGATTCGAGCGCGGCCCCCAGCCGTGCCAGGTCGAACTGCTGTAGCTTCTCATCGAGCAGACCCGCTTCGATGCCCTGCCGGACGAAACGCGGGAAATAGTCCCGGTAGCGGTCGCGCATCTGCGCCTGGCCGACCTCTTCACCCAGCACCTCGCGGCGGATCGGATGCAACAGCAGCCGTGCGGTGACCTGGCTGTAGCTGGGATCCTTTTCGATCAGCGCACGAGCCGACAGGATGGCCGACTTGTAGACTTCCTCGATGGGCACACCGTCGTACAGGTTGCGCACGGTCTCGCTGAGTACCGCGTCCGTGCTGACGAACTGACCGAGCCCCTGGCAGGCTGAGTCGATCAGCGCGCGCAATGCAGCGATGTCCAGGGGGCGGCGGCCACCACCATCGACCACGTGCAGCACTGGCGCGGCCCGGCGGTCGGCCTCCTCGCGAGTGGCTGACCGCTCCTGTGCGCGCCGCTCGCGGTAGAGCACATAGGCCCGCGCAACCTCATGCTCTCCCGAGCGCATCAGGGAGAGCTCGACGTGATCTTGGATGTCTTCGATATGGAAGGTCGCGCCGCCGTTTTTGCCGCGAACGAGCGCTGTGACCACCGAACGGGTCAACTGATCGACCACTTCCCGAACCCGCGCGGAGCCGGCGCTCTGGCCGCCGTTGACGGCCAGGAAGGCCTTGGTCAGTGCGATTGCGATCTTGTTGGGCTCAAAGCCCACCACCGAGCCGTTGCGACGGATCACCTTGAAATCGGCCAGGCTCGTCGATGCGGGGGTGGCGACACTCGGGCCTGCCGTCATCGAGGAACCCTGGAGGGACGGGATTTCCTGCGCTGCGTGCTCAGCGGTTCTGTACATTGGGCGGTCTCCTTGCTGTATCCGGGTGGACACTGTCTGATGCGGGTCTTCAGCCACAGCGGCTGGGGTCTGCAGCGGGAACGACAGTGCAGGCCGGACACTAGATATAGCGCCCGGCTGATCAACTTGAACTAATTCTAGTGGTCAGAATTCACACAATCAAGCGCAGGGAATCGCCCGCCAACCGTTCGCTGAGAAGCCCGGCCCGGCATGCTGCGCTGATCGTTAGGCCGGTTGGCCGGCGCGTCCCTGATCTGGCGAACCTCGCACGTCGAGACCCCCAAAGCGCGGGCATTTTCAAGCGCTTTGGCCTGGAAAGGGCGGATTTTCGGGCCCATCGCCCTCGAGAAGTCCGGCCCCCGCGCGCGGGGGTTCAGAAGGGCCGGATGAGGCCCTGTGCGCCATCGCTCGAGAGCGCCCGTGGCCAGTCGAAGCACGGGCCAGGGTCGAATTTTCGGCCCGGCGCGATGTCGCTGTGGCCCGCGATCAACGCCAAAGGGTGGCGCACGCGCAACACTTTGAGCAGCCGCGACAGCCGAGCGTACTGGGCGTCGGTGAAGGGGTGCTCGCCATCGCCTTCGATTTCGATACCGATCGAGAAATCATTACAAGCCTCGCGATCGAGCAGCCGCGAGGGACCGGCATGCCAGGCCCGGCGATCGGTCGAGACAAACTGCACCAGCGTGCCTGGGCGCCGGATCAGGAAGTGCGCTGAAACCCTGAGCGGCGCGTGCGCGGCGAGCACCGGATCGGGATCGTTGTCCAGCCGGTTGGTGAACAGCCGTTCGATCGCGTCCCCGCCGAACCGTCCCGGTGGCAGGCTGATGTAGTGAAGGATCACGGTATCGACCGCCACGCCGGCTGGCCGCTCGCCGGCATTGGGCGACTCGACGCGGCGCGCTTGGGTGAGCCAACCGGGCCGTCGCGCCAGCCAGTCACCCAAGGCGAGTCCTCGCGCTGATCGTCCCGCTGTCGCTGCGCCTCATCGCCGTTCGGTAGGCTCGGATGGCCCCGCATCGCGGTGTTCGACCGAGCAATAGGCCAGCGCCCCGCCTCGGACCGCTTCGCTCGCCGGCAAGTAAAGACCGCAATGTCCACATCGGATCATCGGCGCCGGGGCGTCGACCGATGCCGCGTCGTCCGTTCGGCGCTTCGCGGCCCCCGGGTCTGGCCGATCCCGGCCGGCCGCGGCCGACGACGGTTGTTGTGGCTGGGCCTTTCGTTTGAGCACCTGGAAGAGCCTGAAGGCGAGCCAGATCAGCGCGAAGACGCCCACCCAGAAGACGAACTTCCCCATCATCGACGTCCCAGGATGACCTCGAGCACGAAGTGGCTCCCGACATAGCCCAGGAGGAGCAGCGCGAATCCGCCCAGGGTCAGACGCAAGGCGGTACGGCCTCGCCAGCCCCACAGGCGGCGGCCCGCCAGCAGGGCACCAAAGATCGCCCAGGAAATCAGCGTGAAGACGATCTTGTGGTTGAGCGTGAGGGGCTTGCCGAAGACCTGCTCGGAAAAGAAGACGCCGCTCACCGCGGTGACCGTGAGACAAGCGAACCCGACCGCGATCAGTCGGAACAGGATCCGCTCGAGCGCGAGCAGCGGGGGCAGCTCCTCGGCCAGCCGGCCGACCCAGCCCGGCGTCGACCCGCTTCGCCCGTGCAGCGCACGCTCGGCGGCCGCTGTGAGGGCTGCATGCAGCGCGGCGAGCGCGAGCACGCCATAGGCGAGCGTGCCAGCGGCCAGGTGCGGCGCGAAGAGCGGCCGTCGCGAGGCCTGGGCAAGTTCGGCCCCTGGAAAGAACCACGGCAGTACGACCGCTACGGCCGCGACGGGCAGGAGCAGGGTGCGCAAGGCTCGCAGCCCGACCGTCAGGCCCTCGATCCAGAGCACGGCAACGCCCACCCAAAGGGTCGCAGAGAGCATCAGCGCGAACCCGAACCGCCAGCCGTCGGCGCTTGCGCTGCCGAGATAGAGGGACCCGGCATGCAGGGCCAGCGCGGCGATCAGCAACGGCCGCGCCGCCGGCTCGCTCGCGCGCCAGGCGGCGAGGTAGAGCAGCGCGGGTGCCGCGAAGACTGTTACCAGTAGAATGGTCACCCAGGCAGTTTACCCCAGCGCACATGCTCGACAATCTCACCCAACGGCTGTCGCGCGTCGTCAAGACGCTTCGCGGTCAGGCTCGACTGACCGAAGCCAACACCCAGGAGATGCTCCGGGAGATCCGCGTCGCCCTCCTCGAGGCCGACGTGGCGCTGCCGGTGGTGCGCGATTTCATCAATCGGGTCCGAGAGCAGGCCCTTGGCGAAGAGGTGGTCGGCAGCCTCACGCCTGGCCAGGCGCTGGTTGGGGTGGTCCACCGTGAACTGACCGCACTGATGGGCGGTGAGGGCTCAGCGCTCGACCTGGCGACACAGCCGCCTGCGGTGATCCTCATGGCGGGCCTGCAAGGCGCCGGCAAGACCACGACCGTCGGCAAGCTGGCCCGTTGGCTGCGCGAGACGGCTCGCAAGAAGGTCCTCACCGTCTCGTGCGATGTCTACCGGCCTGCGGCGATCGAGCAGCTGAGGGTGGTTACGGAACAGGTCGGGGCTGATTTCTTCCCCTCCGAGCCTGATCAGTCACCGCTTGCGATCGCGAGCGCTGCCTTGCGCTGGGCACGCACCCACTACCATGAGGTGCTGATCGTCGATACCGCCGGCCGGCTGGCCATCGACGAGGCGATGATGCGGGAGATCGCCGCCCTGCATACAGAGCTCGCCCCAATCGAAACGCTGCTGGTGGTCGACGCGATGCAGGGCCAGGACGCGGTCAATACCGCTCGGGCGTTTGCCCAGGCCGTCCGGGTGACCGGTGTGGTGCTCACCAAGCTCGACGGTGACTCGCGTGGCGGCGCTGCACTGTCGGTCAAGGCGGTCACCGGCGCGCCGATCAAGTTTTCCGGCATCGGCGAGAAGCTCGACGGGCTCGAGCCCTTCCATCCGGAGCGCATGGCGCAGCGCATCCTCGGCATGGGCGATATCGTGTCGCTCGTCGAGGAGGCGAGCCGCGCTGTCGACCAGACTCAGGCGCAGCAACTCGCCGATAAGCTCAAGCGCGGTAATCGCTTCGACCTCAATGATTTCGCCGCTCAGCTTGGCCAGATGAATCGCATGGGGGGGATTGGCGCGCTCATGGACAAGCTGCCAGCTCAGTTCCAGCAGGCCGCTGCCGGCGCCGACATGTCGCAGGCCGAACGCCAGATGCGCCGCATGCGCGGCATCATTTGTTCGATGACGCCGGCCGAACGATCCCGCCCCGAACTCATCAAGGCGTCGAGGAAGCGACGGATCGCCACGGGTGCGGGCGTTCCGGTCCAGGAGGTCAATCGTCTGCTCGCCCAGTTCGAGCAGATGGAGACCATGATGAAACGAATGCAAAAAGGCGGCCTCGCGAAGATGATGCGCGGGGTCAAGGGCCTGCTGCCGGGGATGCGATGAGTTGCCTGACGGGAGCCTGGGCTGATGGCTGAGCGCGCGCCAGAGGGTCGGCTTGCCGGGCTACGTGAGGCCTTCAGCGGACGGCTCCTCACCGAGCCCGCCGAGATGGCCCCCTTTCTCCTCGATTGGCGCAAGCGCTATCGGGGCGGTGCGCGTGCGGTGGTGCAGCCTGACTCCACGGCCGACGTGGCGGCGGTGGTGCGCTGGTGCGCGAGCCGGCGCATCCCCATCGTTCCCCAGGGCGGCAATACCGGGCTTTCGGGTGGCGCTACCCCTGACGATTCGGGTGATGCAGTGGTGATCTCGCTCGCCCGATTGCGGCGAGTGCGTGCGATCGACCCGATCAACCAGTCGATCACGGTCGAGGCGGGTTGCATCCTCGCGGACATCCAGCGTGCCGCAGCGGCGGCTGAGCGCCTTTTTCCGCTCTCGCTCGCGGCCGAGGGCAGCTGCACGATCGGCGGCAATCTCTCTACCAATGCGGGCGGTGTGCAGGTCCTGCGTTACGGCAACACCCGCGAACTGTGTCTTGGCCTCGAAGTCGTCACGGCTCACGGCGAAATCTGGGATGGTCTGCGCGGCCTGCGCAAGGACAACACCGGCTATGACCTGCGTGACCTCTTCATCGGTGCCGAGGGGACGCTGGGCATCATTACCGCGGCCACGCTCAAGCTGTTCCCGCTGCCCGCCGGTCAGCTCACCGCGTTTGCCACGGTCAGCGGGCCGCGGGCCGCACTCGCCTTGCTCGAGCTCGCCCAGCGCCGCCTGTCAGCCACCCTCACGGCGTTCGAGCTGATGTCGGACCTGTGCATCGAATTGGTCGAGCGGCACTACCCGAATTGTCGCCTGCCCTTTGCCGAGCGCAGCCCCTATTACGTCCTGCTCGAGTGCTCCCATCCCCAGAGCGAGTCAGCGGCTCGCGCCGCGCTCGAAGCGCTCCTTGCTGAGGCGCTCGAGGCCTCGCAGGTGGGCGATGTGGTGCTTGCGGAGTCGTTGGCCCAGAGCCGCAGGCTTTGGGCGCTGCGCGAAAACATCTCCGAGGCCCAAGCCGCAGAGGGCAAGAACATCAAGCACGATGTGTCGGTCCCCATCTCTCAGATCGCCGAGTTCGTCGATCAGGCAGGACGCGAGCTCGGCGAGCGCTTTCCAGGCGTGCGTCTGGTGGTGTTCGGCCACCTCGGTGATGGCAACCTGCACTACAACGTGTCGGCACCTCTCGGACCACCCGACGAGGAGGCTTTCCTTGCACTGCAACCCGAGATCAATCGCATCACCCATGATGCGGTGGTCGCACACCGCGGCTCGATCTCGGCCGAGCACGGACTGGGCCAGCTGCGCCGTGATGAGGCCGCGCGCTACAAGTCCCCGGTCGAGATTGCGCTGATGCGTTCGATCAAGGCCGCGCTCGATCCCCTGGGCATCATGAATCCGGACAAGGTGCTCGCCCGCTAGGGTCTTGGCCGCATCTCAACCCCCTGCGAGGAGCTCGCGCACCCGCTCAAGCACCGCGCCCGGTGAGAGCCGCTCAGCGTCGCGGGCCCTCCGGGCCTGCACCTCGATGATGCCATCCTTCAGGCCGCGTTCGCCGACGGTGATCCGTACTGGCACGCCGATCAGCTCCCAGTCCGCGAACATCGCGCCCGGCCGCTCTCCCCGGTCATCGAGGATCACGTCAATGCCTGCCTCGAGCAGCTGTCGATGCAGCGAGTCGGCTTGCAGCCGGACCGGCTCCGAGCGCTCGTAGCCCAGGGGCGCGATCACCACTTCGAAGGGTGCGATCGCGGCCGGCCAGATGATGCCGCGTTCATCGTGGTTCTGCTCGATGGCGGCGCCCAGCAGCCGGGTCACACCGATCCCGTAGCAACCCATCTCGAAGGGTTTGGACTGCCCGTCCTCGTCGACAAAGTGCGCCTTCATCGCATCGGAGTACTTGGTGCCGAGGTAGAACACGTGACCGACCTCGATCCCGCGTTGAATCTCTAGCTTTCCTTTGCCGTCTGGCGACGGGTCGCCCGCCCGGACGTTGCGCAGGTCGGCGACCTCAGGTTCGGGAAGATCCCTGCCCCAGTTGACCCCGGTGTAGTGGTATCCGGAATCGTTGGCCCCGCAAACGAAGTCGCTCATCAGCGCGACGGTTCGATCCGCGACGATTCGCACGGTCTGCCGCGCGCCAATCGGTCCGATCGAGCCGGGCGGGCAGCCGAAGCAGTCGATGATCTCGCCCTCGCTCGCGAATCGGAAACCCTCAAGGCCGGGGACCTTACCCGCCTTGACCTCGTTCAACTCATGATCGCCGCGCACCAGCAGCAGCCAGATCTGCGTGTCGACGATCCGCGACGGCGCGGCCTGATCATCGCTGCCATCCTTGATCGGTTCGCGGCGGTCGACTGCGAGCACCAGGGACTTCACCGTCTGCGTCAGGGGTATGCCCAGCAGCTGCGCGACCGCCTCGCACTGGGTGCGGCCCGGCGTGGCGGTCTTCTCGAAGGGCTGGGTGGCAGGCCCGCGCGCATCGAGCAGCGGCAAGGCCTGCGCCAATTCGATGTTGGCGGCAAAGTCGCTCGTTGGGCAATAAGCAATCGCGTCCTCGCCAGTTTCGGCAATCACCTGAAACTCATGACTGGCCGAGCCGCCGATCGCCCCAGTGTCGGCAGCGACTGCGCGAAAGCGCAGTCCCATCCGGCTGAAGATCCGACTGTAGGCGTCGTACATCGACTGATAACTCGCGAGCGCTGAGTCTCGATCACGGTCAAAGGAGTAGGCACCCTTCATCGTGAACTCGCGGCCTCTCATCACGCCGAAGCGGGGGCGCCGCTCAT
>CAZAVT010000183.1:0-5794 GCA_964488395.1 uncultured Burkholderiaceae bacterium
TCACCACGCGTACGATGCACTGGTTCCTCAAGCGCGGCTTCGTGCCCGCAGGAATCGACGCACTGCCCGCGGAGCGTCAGCAGCTCTACAACTGGCAGCGCAAGTCCCAGGTTCTCATCAAGTCGCTCTAACCAAACCACCCCAGGAGTCGCGATGCCGCGAACCGTGTTCTGCGTCAAACTGCAGCGCGAGGCTGAAGGCCTCGATTTCCCGCCCTATCCCGGCGAGCTCGGCAAGCGCCTGTTCGAAAGCGTGTCACGCGAAGCCTGGCAGGGCTGGGTGCGCCACCAGACAATGCTCGTCAACGAAAACCGGCTCAACCTGGCCGACGCCCGCGCGCGCAAGTACCTCGCCACCCAGATGGAGAAGTACTTTTTTGAGGATGGCGGCGATCGGCCCGCTGGCTACGTGCCTCCGGCGGCCTGACGGCCAGATCGCGCCCTGGGCGCGAGGGTCAGGGTTCAGCGGGCACCGAGGCTTGGCATCCGCCAGCGGAAGACGCGCATCGGCGGGATGTTGACGAGTTCGGCACTGACCTCGGGCTCACCGAGGATCGGACGGGCAATGTCGGCGACTGCGGCGCGAAATTGATAAGCGACGAACAACCCCCCAGGCTTGAGGGTATCGCGGATCGCCGTGATGATTCGCTCCCCGAGATCTCGGGGCATGGTCGAAAACGGGATGCCCGAGATCACCACCTGGGGTGCCGGAAGTCGATAGGTTTCGATGAGCGGACCGAGCGCCCCGGCGCTCCCCTGATGCACGGTCAGCCGGCGATCGCCGATGCGACTCACGAGTTCGCAAAACATCGGGTCCAATTCGATGGCGAGCAGCCTTGCCTCCGACGGCATGCGGCTCAGAAAGGCCCGGGTCGTCCCGCCCGTCCCGGGTCCCAGTTCGACCACGCAATCCGCAGTCTCGAGTTCGGCAAACCGCATGATGCGGCGTTCCAGGAATCGCGAACTGGGAATCACCGACCCGACATCCGCGGGTTTGCGCAGAAAGCCCTTGAGGAACGCGAGTCGGTCGTCGGGCTGGGCTCTCAGGGTTTGATCACGAGGCATGGTAGGTGTCTCCAAAGGGCACGGACCGGACGACCACCGTACCTTCGATCAATGGTGCCACTGTCGGAAATTCCCCATCGTGATGAAGGCTCAAGGGCGAGCCTTCAGCGCGCGGGCGATGCGGGCGCCGCGACCCGCCGGTGGACCACGCCGTCAGGACTGGCCACCAGGGCCACGCTAGCAGGGCGACTCGCGAACAGACCCACCGTGACCACGCCCGCCCACTGGTTGATTCGAGCTTCGAGAGCACAAGGATCGGCAATCGAGAGACCGCTCACATCGAGGATCACGTTGCCGTTGTCGGTCGGCGGGCCGGCCCGAAGCCGAGGCTCTCCACCCACCTCGCGCAGCCGCGCCGATACCAGACCCGCCGCCATCGGAATCACCTCGACCGGCAAGGGAAAGCGGCCGAGCGTCGGCACCAGCTTGCTCTGGTCGACGATGCAGACGAAGGACGCGCTTGCCTCGGCAACGATCTTTTCACGGGTCAGGGCCCCCCCTCCCCCCTTGATCATTTGCAGAGCCGGATTGATCTCATCGGCTCCGTCGATGTAGACCGGGATCGAACGTCCGCTGTCGAGCACCTGATTCAGGTCCAGGACCTCGATGCCGTGAGCCCGAAGACGCTGGCTGCTCGCCTCCGAGCTCGAGACCGCCCCTGCGTAGCGTTGCCGATGCTCGGCGAGGGCCTCGATGAAAAAATTGACGGTGGACCCGCTGCCCACCCCCACGATCTCACCCGCGACCAAATAGTCCAATGCTGCTCGAGCTGCTGCACGCTTGAGTTCATCTTGTTTCATGAAGAGCGATTCTAGCGAGTGACGCCTGACCGACTGCTGGGCTGGGTCATTGGGGCGCACCGAACCCTCTGGACAGCGGTACGGAACACCCTACAATCGCAGCGTCCGGCCCATGCCTCTCAACCAGGAGCCTCGCGATGCCTCACGAATTGACGCCCGAAGAGATCGCGCAACTGGCGCCGGCCCTGAGCCGCAGCCTGCGTACGCCGATTCCAACTCGCCCTGTCTCCAGTGACGAATTCATGCCCGGTCCGCAATCGGCCGCGCAGCGCGAACTCGAGGCCCGGATGCTCGCCTATGCCGACGAACTCGGCGCCCGGCAGGGCCTGAGCCGACGCCGGTTCTTTCAGACCTCGGCCGGGATGGCCGCGGCCTTCCTGGCCATGAACGATACGTTCGGGCCTGTGTTCGGCGTGAGCCGCGCCGAGGCGGCCACGCCCGAGCTTGCCAACGAACGCGCCCGACAACTGGCGGGGCAGTTCGTGATGGACATGCACACCCACTTCCTGCACGACCGAACGCAACTATCGGGATTTGTCAGGGCCCGGGAAGCGGTGGGGCGGGCGGGCTGGAATCCCGCACTGGCGGGCAAGCCGCAAACCCTCGAGGACTTGAAGTTCGCCAACTATTACAAAGAGGTGTTCCTTGACTCCGACACCAAGGTCGCACTGATCAGCGGTTCGGCCTCGCACGAGCCCATCGACTGGTTCCTATCCAACGAGGAAAAGCGTGATGCCCGGGCCCGGATCAACGAGATGGCCGGTGGCACCCGCCGGGCGCTCTCCCACCTGATTTTCACGCCCGGCGTCCCCGGCGCGCTCGAACGCTTCGAACGCGAGCTGACCGAACTCAAGCCCGATTCCATCAAGGGCTACACCATCGGCGACAACACCAACAAGCCGATGGCCAAATGGCCCTGGCGGATGGACGACGAGAAGCTCACCTACCCCTATTACGAGAGGGCCCTGAAGGCAGGGGTCCGTAATATCTGCGTGCATAAGGGGCTTTTTCCGCCGTCGACCGAAGCGCGCTTCCCGCAGTTGTTGCCCTACTGCCGGGTCGACGATGTCGGGCAGGCCGCACGGGATTGGCCGCAGCTGAACTTCATCATCTACCACTCAGCCTACCGCTACGCAGCTGGCGGATCCGTCGAGGAGGCTTGGGCGCAGATCGAGGCAAGCGGCCGGGTCGACTGGGTGAGCGATCTCGCCGATATCCCGTCCCGCTATGGCGTGAGCAATGTCTACGGGGACCTGGGCCAGATCTTCGCGCAGAGCACGATGGTGAACCCCGCACTGGCGGCCTTCATGCTCGGCACCTTGATCAAGGGTCTGGGCAGCGATCGGGTGGTCTGGGGAACCGACGCCATCTGGACAGGCTCGCCGCAGTGGCAGATCGAAGCCCTGCGCCGGATCGAGATCCCGGAGGGTATCCAGCGCCGCTACGGTTTCGCACCGCTTGGCGACGCCGAGGGGCCGGTCAAGTCGGCGATCCTGGGCGAGAACAATGCACGGCTCTACAACTACTCGATGGCGCAGCGGGCGGCTCTTGCCGGCGATCAGATCAGCCTGGGCCGAGAGCGTTACCACGCAGACCGGCCCAGCCGCAGCAATGTCGCTTACGGCTGGGTGAGACCCGACCCCGCCTGAACCGTCGGGCCAGCCACGGCGCCGGCCGCTGTGCGCCAACCGGGATACCAGCGAAGGAACCAGTCGGCAAAGCGTCGAAGGCCTGTCTCGAGTGGCGTGTCGGGCCACTCGCCCACCCAATGGCGCAGCCGGCTGTCATCGGCGCAGGTCATGGGCACATCAGCCTTTTGCATCGGCAGGCTTTGCAGGCTGGGGGTACGGCCCATCGCGCGAGCCAGCGTCTGGACAAAATCGATGACGCGGACAGGGCGTGAGTGCCCGACATTACAGACCGTATGGGCCTGCCGCGACGAGGCCGTGCGCGACAGCGCCTCAATCGCCGCCACCGTGTCGTCGACGAAGGTGAAATCACGCAGCAGCTCGCCGCCGGCAAAAAGGGTCAATGCCTGGCCGAGCCACAAGCGCTCTGCAAACAGGTACGGCGCCATGTCGGGGCGACCACGCGGGCCGAATACGGTGAAAAAGCGCATGCCGGTGGCGCACAGCCCATACTGGGCCGCATAGGCCGAGGCCATCATTTCATTGGCAATTTTGGTGGCCGCGTAGAAGGACTCGGGTCGGTCGACCCGATCGTCCTCGGCGAACAGTCCGGCGGTGCGGGCCCCGTACACGCTCGATGAACTGGCGTAGAGCAGATGGGGCACTGCGCGCTGTCGGCAGGCTTCCAGGACCTGGGCAAAGCCGACCAGATTCGGGGCCACGAAATCGAGCGGCGCCTCGAGCGAGCGGCGAACACCCGCCTGCGCAGCCAGATGAATCATTCGATCGGTCGGCCGGTCGCCCAGCCAATCGGCGAGAGCCCCGTCGCGGGCGATATCGAGCACGGAGGTCGCCACGCCAGCCAACCTGACTTCCTGCAGCCGCTCGCGCCGCAGGCAGGACGCCGGGCTGGTCGGATCGGGATCAAGCGGCGTGGTCCCGTCCTCGCGCGCCCAGTCGCAGCCCTGGACCTCAAGGCCGGCGCGGGCCAACCGAACCGCGAGATGCGAACCGATGAATCCTGCCACGCCTGTCACCGCAACACGTCTGATCACGCTTGAACCTCCGCCGCTCGGGTCGCGGCGTTAACCTGGGAACAGGATGGCCGACCTGGCTCGCTCGCCACGATCGGCTGGGATAATATCCTGCCCGACCGCAGGACAGCCACGCGGGGCCCGGGCGGCGAGCGAGCCTGCCGCATCTTCCTGGATCGATCGTCAGTTCAACGGCTGCGCCGCGGACCCGTCCGCTGGTTGGCTACCGCGAGGGATTTGCATGAACGCAGAGATTCCAAACGCCCCCCGCGGCACCGATGCGGCGGGGCCCGCCACGATTTCGGTGGTTGTCCCCGTCTACAACGAGGAAGAACTCGTCGGCGACCTGGTCCAGGCCGTCCACGAAGCGCTCAAGGGCGAGCGTTGGCGCTGGGAGCTGATCGTCGTGGATGACGGCAGCCGCGACGCGACCTGGCGCGAACTGCTGGCCGCTCGCGATCGGATCGGGCCCCATGTGCGCCCGATCCGCCTCAGCCGCAATTTCAGACAGACGGCAGCCCTACAGGCCGGCATCGATGCGGCTCGCGGCGAGGTGATCGTGACGATGGACGGCGATCTGCAGAACGACCCCCGCGACATCGCCTCGATGGTCGAGCGACTCGAGCGCGAGGATCTCGATCTGGTGGCCGGGTGGCGTCGCGAGCGCCAGGATAATCCGCTGATGCGAAACTTCCCGTCGCGGATGGCCAATCGGCTGATCCGCTCGCTGAGCGGACTGCCCTTCCACGACCTGGGCTGCAGCCTCAAGGTCTACCGTGGGTCTGTGCTGCGTCAGGTTCGCCTCTACGGCGAGATGCATCGATTCATCCCGGTGTGGCTCGCGACCGTGACCTCGCCGGATCGCTTTGCCGAGCAAGCGGTCCATCATCATCCAAGGACGCGCGGCGAGTCGAAGTACGGCATCGGCCGCGTTCCCCGGGTTCTGATTGACCTGCTGTCGATGCAGTTCTTCACGCGCTTCATGGGACGACCCGGACATTTCTTCGGGGGCCTAGGGCTCGGGATCGGATCGATCGGCTTGCTTCTGCTGGGCTGGTTGGGGCTCCTGAAACTAAGCGGCGAGGACATCGGCGGGCGGCCGCTGCTGCTGCTTGCGTTCTTCGCGGTGCTCGGCGGCCTCCAGTTGTTGATGACGGGTGTGCTGGCCGAAGTGCTGATGCGGACTTATTACGGACAAGGGGGACATCGCTCGTACGTGACCCGTGAAGCGACGACCGCGCAAGCCCAGGAAGCCTGGCACGAGCCCA
>CAZAVT010000183.1:5815-7199 GCA_964488395.1 uncultured Burkholderiaceae bacterium
GCTGGCCCTCTTCGGGTGGTGGCCGAGGCTGGACCTCGCAATCGCGACCCGCCTTGCCCAAGCCGACCTGCCGTCGAACACCGTCCATCGCTGGGCGGTGCAGTTACTCTACGAAGCGATGCCCTGGGCGGTCGGATTCTTTTTCCTGCTCGCGATCGGCGCACTGATCGGCCACGCGAGTCGATGGCTCAGAATCTCGCCCGGCAAACGTCGGGCGCTGTCGGCCTGGGTTGCCGTTGTGGTGCTTGGGGTGGGCCTGCTGGTCCACGAAGGCTTCAAGAACCACTGGGGACGCCCACGCCCGCATCAGGTCGTCGAACTGGGCGGGACACTTCCCTACATGCCGCCCCTGCAACCGAGCGACCACTGCGCGCGCAATTGCGCCTTCGTGAGCGGTCATGCGGCGGGGGCGTTCAGCCTCATGGCGCTCGGGATGTTCCGGGGACGTCGATCGCGGTGGCGTTGGCTGGTGGGTGGGGCAATGCTCGGACTGCTGGTTGGCGCCGTTCGGGTGACGCAAGGCGGGCATTTCCTGAGCGATGTGTTGTTCGCCGGCCTGATCATCGCCTGGTGCGCTGAACTGATCCGACTGACCTGGCTGTGGCGCATCTCGGCACGACGCCGACGCATCCGCGCGCCAGGGCCCGGGCAGGTCCGGTGAATCGACGCAAGCGGCCGCCACTGCTTCTGGCAGGACTGCTGCTGGTTGGCGCACTCACCCTGATCGCCATCGCGCTGGCAGCAGCGGGGCTCGACCTGGCAGTTGCCACCGCTTGGGTCGACCACTGGGCGCGGGGCCAGGGCGCGCTGGGTCTTGCGATCTTCGTCGCGCTCAGTGCGGGGGCCATGGCCGTCGGCATGCCAAGAACGGTCGCTGCGTTCGCAGCCGGCTATGGCTGGGGCTTCGGATGGGGCTCATGCATCGCGCTGCTTGCAACGATGCTCGGCAGCGTCGCGACCTATGCCTTTGCGCGCCGCGTCGGGGCGGCCAGGGTCCAGGACTACCTCGCCAGGCGCGAGGCGCGTCTCGACCCCCGGCTGATCGAGCAGCCGTTCACCATGGCGATCACGATCCGCCTGCTGCCGATCGGCCACAATCTCTTGACCAATTTGCTCGCCGGCTTGGCGCCGATTCCGGCCCTCCGATTCTTCATGGGGTCCTTGATCGGTTTTATCCCGCAGACGCTGATCTTCGCGCTGGCCGGCAGCGGGGTGCAATTCGACCCCCAGTGGCGCCTGCCCCTGGCCGCGGTCCTGTTCGCCGCCTCCGGTGCGCTGGGCTGGCTGATGCTTCGGCGCAGCCAGCGTGCAAAGCCTTGAGCGCGCGGCAGGGGCTGGCGACACCACGGCGATATTCCCGCTATAATTACGGGTTCCTCGGGGC
>CAZAVT010000184.1:0-469 GCA_964488395.1 uncultured Burkholderiaceae bacterium
GAGGCGCTGGCGCGGCGGATGGCGTCGTTGTGCGATATCTATGTCAACGACGCCTTTGGCACCGCCCACCGTGCCGAAGCGACCACCCATGGCATCGCTCGATTCGCGCCGATCGCGTGCGCGGGACCGTTGCTCGCGGCCGAGCTCGATGCCCTGTCGCGGGCGCTGGGAGCGCCCCGACGACCGTTGGTCGCCATCGTCGCGGGATCGAAAGTTTCAACCAAGCTCACCATCCTGCGCAGTCTCGCAGCCAAGGTGGACCAGCTGATCGTGGGCGGCGGCATCGCCAACACCTTCATGCTCGCGGCGGGCCTTTCGATCGGGCAGTCGCTCGCCGAACGCGATTTGGTTGATGAGGCGCGCGCCATCCTCGACCTGATGGCGGCACGGGGCGCGCAAGTCCCGATTCCGGTGGACGCGGTCTGCGCTACGCAATTCGCCGCAGATGAACCGGCTCGTGTGACCGATG
>CAZAVT010000184.1:479-7168 GCA_964488395.1 uncultured Burkholderiaceae bacterium
ACCACGCACGTCGGTTCGGCTCGCCGAGATCATCGCTCAGGCCGGCACCATTGTCTGGAATGGGCCGGTGGGGGTTTTCGAGTTCGATGCCTTTGCTCGCGGCACCGAGTCGCTCGCCCAGGCCATCGCGGCGTCGTCGGCGTATTCGATTGCCGGAGGGGGGGACACGCTGGCCGCGATCGCGCGCTTCGGGGTGACCGAGCGGATCAGTTACATCTCCACCGGAGGTGGCGCCTTTCTGGAGTTCCTCGAGGGTCGCACCCTGCCTGCCGTTGCGGCGCTCGCAGCGAGAGCCTGAGGCGGATCTTCGGAGCGAACGGGCTCCGCCGCTTAAGCCCCTCGCGCCACCGGCCGCGCCGGGTCCTGGCACCACTCACTCCAAGAGCCCGCGTAGAGCCTTGATCCGCGTAGACCCGCATGCTCCATCGCGAGCATCTGATGGCAGGCGGTCACGCCCGAGCCGCACTGATGCACCACTGAACTCGCTGGCCGCTCACCGAGCAGCGTCACGAACTCGGCGCGCAGCACCTCGGCGGGTTTGAATCGGCCATCGGGGCGGAGATTTTGCGGAAAGGGCCGGTTCAGTGCGCCAGGGATGTGGCCCGCGACCGGGTCGAGGGGCTCGGTCTCGCCTCGGTAGCGTTCACCAGCCCGTGCATCGATCACCAGCAAACGGGGGTCGCCGAGGGCCGCCACGATCTCTGCGACCGCGACCGGTTCCGCGAGCGGCGCCCTGTCGGCCATCTGGCCGGTCGCGGCGGGAGCGCGGGGCGGTTCGGCGCTAACCGGATAGCCTGCTGCGACCCAGGCCCGATAGCCACCATCGAGCACCGCGACCTCGGGGTGACCGAGCCAGCGCGCGAGCCACCAGAGCCGCGCCGCAAAACTGCCGTTGTCGGCGTCATAGACCACGAGTTGACGACCGCTTGCCAGGCCCAGACCCTCGAGTCGCCGCCGCAGCGCCTGCCGGTCGGGCAGCGGATGTCGGCCCTTGCGGCCATCGCCCTTCGCTGAGGCTAGATCGTCGTCGATCGACAGGAACCAGGCGCCCGGGATGTGGGCTTCGCCGTAGAGCAGCCGACCCTTGCTGCGATCGAACAGGTCGTTGCGGCAGTCGACCACCACGCAGTGGTCCAGGCGGGAAGCCAGAGTCTCGACATCGATCAAGGTGGTACAAACGCTCATGGCGGCGATCCGTAGACGGTGGGGAAGCATCTTGTGTTGCGAGGCGATCGCCTCGAGCGATCCCTTGTGCAAATATACCGTGCGGCTCGCCCGGATCCGAGAGGCGCTGCCTGAAGGAGCTTCCCGATGCGCGATTTCGTTGGCTATGGTCCTCATGTGCCGCAGGCGAATTGGCCGGGTGGGGCCCGCCTCGCCCTGCAGTTCGCCTTGAATTATGAGGAGGGGGCGGAGCGCAGCGTCCTCGACGGTGACCCACGCGATGAGGCGGGCCTTGCCGAGGTGCCCGGTGGGCGGCTGCCGGTGGGCGAGCGCGACCTCGCCTTCGAGTCGATGTATGAATTCGGCAGCCGGGTTGGCATCTGGCGGATCCTGAGACTCTTCGAGGAGCGGGGCCTGCCGCTCACGCTCTTTGCAGCGGCTCGCGCGCTCGAACGAAACCCCCAGGTCGCTCTCGCCGCGACCCGAGCTGGCCATGACATCTGCTGCCATGGCTGGCTTTGGATCGAGCCGTTTCGGCTCACTGAAGACGAGGAACGGTCGCAGATCGCTCGGGCGGTGGCGTCGATCCGCTCGCCCCTTGGGCTGGTACTGCCGCTATGGGCCGAGTGAGCGCACCCGCCGGCTGCTCGTGGAAGAGGGGGGCTTTCTCTACGATTCCGATGCCTATAACGACGAGCTGCCCTACTGGGTCGAGTGTGCCGGCCGGCCGCATCTGGTGGTCCCCTACACCATGGATGCCAACGACGGCAAATACGCGGCACCGTCCGGTTTCGTGAGCGGCGACGACTTCTTTAACTACCTGAAGGACAGCTTCGATCAGCTCTACCTCGAGGGCGCGCGCGCGCCGCGCATGATGTCTGTGGGCCTGCACGCGCGGATCTCGGGCCGGCCGGGTCGGGCTCGTGCGCTCGCCCGTTTTCTCGACTATGTGTCCGGCTATCCCGATGTCTGGATCTGCCGCCGTCTCGACATTGCCCGGCATTGGCTCGAGCACCATCCAGCGGAGCTTGCTGGAGGTTGACACCCCTGAGCGTGCCCCCCTATGCTCGGCGCGCCACCGAGGAGGGACTACCCCATGAAACCTGCCACACCCCTGAACGTTGATCGTCGTACCTGGATTGCCGCCACTGCTGCCGCTGCAACCGGGCTCGTTTTGCCCGCGGCCGCCGACGCCCAGGACAAATACCCCTCGCGCTCGATCCGCATCGTGGTTGGCTTCGCGCCGGGCGGTCCGACCGATATTCAGGCGCGGCGTCTGGCCACGCGGCTTTCGACCGTCCTGGGTCAGAGCGTCGTGGTCGACAACAAGCCAGGCGCTGCGACCACCATTGCGGTCGCCGAGGTCGCGCGCGCACCTGCTGACGGCTACACCCTTTACTTCGGCGGCTCGGGCGCCTACGCGACCACGCCGATCACGCTACCGAGCCTGCCCTATGATCCCCTGCGCGACCTCTCGCCGATCGCGCTCACGGGCGAGGAGCAGATCGCGATCGCGGTCCATCCCTCGGTCCCGGCCGCCACCCTCGGTGAACTGGTGGCGCTGGTTCGGGCTAACCCTGGCAAGTACTCCTTTGCCAGTTCGGGCGCCGGCAACATTACTCACCTGACGGGCGAATTGCTCAAGAACCGCGCTGGCAATATCGAATTGACCCACGTCGCTTACAAAGGCGCCGCGCCGGCGGTGAACGACGTGTTGGCCGGACACGTCGCTGTCGTGATCGGTGGGCTGGGCAGCGTCTACCCGCACCACAAGGCGGGCAAGCTGCGGGTGCTGGCGATCACCTCTGAAACCCGCGCCTCCTATGCGCCCGAGATTCCCACCTCTGCCGAGTCCGGCATGAAAGACCTGATTTCGGGCAGTACGCTCGCGCTACTGGCTCCTGCGGCCACGCCACCCGCGATCGTGCAGGCGCTTGCCCAGGCGGTGGCTCAGGTCATGGCCGATCCAGCGCACCTTCAGGAGATGCGTCAGGCGTCGATCGAGCCCGTGATCGGTTCGACACCGGCGAGCACTCGGGCGCTCCTCGCGAGAGAGATCGACCTGTGGGCGCAACTCGTGCGTTCAACCGGGCTCAAGCTGGAATAACGCTCCAGGCGATCCCACGGCGCGGCGGGTCTCGCCTCAGGGCCCCGGGGCGCCGCCGATTTGCGCCCGCCAGGCGGTCACGATCTCTTCACCCGTGGCACACCAGACACCGGGCCGGCTCAGGATATGTTCGAGCGCCCGGGCGAACGCGTCGATCCGGTGCGGTTGTCCGGTGATGAAGGGGTGAACGGCGATGTTCATCACCCGGCCGCCTTCGGCATAAAGGGTCTCGAATTCGTCGATCATCTTCTCGGCGAAACCCTCGCCTTCCATGCCCCGGCGCCAGCTGATGCTGTCGTTGATCTCCATGCTGTAGGGCAGGGAGACGAGCTGACCGCTGCGCACCCGAACGGGCGTTGGCTGGTCATCGTGGTAGAGGTCACACAGGTAGCCGATGCCTGCTTCAGCGACCAAATCGGGAGTCCGTCGCGTGTTCGATGCGGCGGGAGAGAACCAGCCGGGAAGCCCCCGCCCGGTATGGCGGCGATGGATTTCCTGACAGACTTCGATCGCAGCCCGTTCCTCGTCCTCGGAAAAATTCCAGTGGTAACGGCTATTGTAGAGACCGTGGGACATGAACTCCCAGCCGCGTTCGAGCATTGCCTGGGCGATCGGGGGATACATGTCGAGTACAGCCATGGAGAGCGAGACCGTGCAGCGCACCGCCAGACGGTCGAAGACCTCAAGCAGTCGCCAGAAACCTGCGCGGTTGCCATAGTCACGCAGGCCATAGCCGAGGATGTCGGGGTGTGGCATCCGCGGCCAGGGGTCGCGCACGCGCACCAAAGCCGGCTGATATTCGTAGTGTTCCACATTGGGTGCGACCCAGACCGCGAGGCGTGCGCCTGCAGGCCAATGGACGGGTGGACGGTCCGGCATCGCGCTGTACTCGAGCCGGTCGGCCATCGCGATCGGTTCGTAGGCCCGGCTCATGAGGAGGCTCCCCGTGGTATGGCAAGGCTGGAGGGATCGACCGTCGCCGCGGTGAGTCCGCAGACAGGGGCCAGGCGCGCCAGGACGTCGCTGGGCATCCCCCAGTCGACGTCGGTCGCGCGGGCGAGCTGCAGCAGCAGTTCGCGCAAGGCAGCGATTCGGCTCGACATGCCGCTCACCCAGGGGTGAATCGGCAGGCCAAAGCAGGCGGGTCCCTGACCTCGGGCGCATTCGCCGCGCAGCCGATCGAATGCCGTGCGCGTCAGTGTGGCGTGCGCGCGCGGCGCGAGCTGACGCAACCACTGGCACTGCACATCATCCCACTCGGATGACAGCGGCAGGGCCGCGAGTGCTGGCTTGGTCAGGAGCGCAAACGGCCGGTCGTCATTGCACCAGTCGAGGGTGTACTTGAGGCCCGCCTCGGCAAGCAACTGGAACGTGTCGGGCGTCGTTCCCCAGTCCTGACTCAGCCAGCCCGCGGGCGCTCGGCCGGTCGCGCGGGTGAGCGTGGCCATCGCCTCGCCGATCTGTTGGCGTTGCTCTTCCTGCGACAGCCCCGCGTGCATCATTTGGTTCGCCGATACGCCATGCGCGACCCACTCCACACCCTGTGCGCACAGTCGATCGATCAAGGCGGGCAGGCGCTCAACCACCCGGGCGCTGAGTGCCACAGCCGGCCGAAGGCCTGCGGCCTTCAGGGCATCGAGCACGCGAAAGAGGCCGATCCGCAGACCGTATTCGCGCTGGGTCCAACTGCGGAAATCCGGGTCGAAGCTACCGTACTCGCCGACGAATCGGGGGTCGCGCCGAGCTTCGGGGGCCGGGTCGGCGTCCCAATGTTCCAGAATCACCAGCGCGAAGGCCTGCAGCCGAGTCGGCTGCCCCTGGCCAGCCGACTCGTCACGAGCTCGGTAGCGATAAAGTGTGTGATCCATGATTCGGAGTCAGGGATGTCATCCAGCCCACATTGTGCCGACAAACGGCCGGAGCCGGTCGCTCGCCGCCGTCGTTTCGATCTTCTGGCGCTTGGCGAGGCGATGATCGAGTTCAACCAGCAGGATGCTCGCCACTATCTGGCGGGCTTCGGTGGCGACACCTCGAATTGCGCGATCGCAGCCGCTCGGCTGGGTGCTCGGGTCGCGTACTGCACGCAGATCGGTGACGACGTCTTCGGCGAGCAACTGCTCGCCCTTTGGGACGAGGAGGGCGTTGACCGAACCGCGGTCTCGACGCTTGCGGGGGCGACGACCGGTCTTTATTTCGTCACCCATTCGTCGGCGGGGCACCGGTTTTCGTACCGCCGGGCTGGCAGCGCCGCGAGCCGGATGACGTCTGAGCTGCCAGGCCTCGAACTGATCGATTCGGCCCAGTGGCTGCATGTTTCCGGCATCTCGCAGGCGATCAGCGCAAGTGCCTGCGACACGGTGGCTGGAGCGCTCGCGAGGGCCCGCACGGCTGGGACCCGGATCAGCTACGACGTCAACTACCGGCCTGCGCTCTGGCAGGCCGAGCAGGCACTCGCCGTGCTGGTCGAGACCTTGCCCTGGTGTGACCTCTTTCTTCCAGGCATTGACGATCTGCGCGGGCTGCTCGGGCTCGACGAGCCTGCGGCGCTTCTCGACTGGTCACATGCTCAGGGTGCGCGCCAGGTGATCCTCAAGCTCGGCGCGCGCGGTTGCATCGTTTCCGACGGGAATCGCTCGACGATGCTGCCCGCCCATGACGTCGCCGCGATCGACGCCACCGGTGCGGGTGATTGCTTTGCCGGTGCAGTGCTGGCGCGTCTGTCAGGCGGCGACGAGCTCCTCGAGGCGGCGCGGTTCGCGACGGTGGCGGCCGCGCTGTCCACCCTTGGCTATGGTGCCGTGGCCCCAATGCCCCGCTCAAGCGAGGTGTGGTCGGTGCTTCGCCCCTAGCGTTCGATCCGTCTCAGATCGGCCCGAGTTCCCGGCGCAGGAACTCGTGGAAGTGCTGCATGCCGTCTTCCATCGGGCTCTGATAGGGGCCCGCATCGCTCTCGCCGCGCTCGAAGAGAACTAGCCGCCCGGCATCCATGCGTTCGGCGATTTCGTCATCCTCGGCCGCAGTTTCCATGTAGGCTGCCCGTTCAGCTTCGACGAACTCCCGTTCGAAGAGCACGATTTCCTCGGGGTAGTAAAACTCAACATAGTTGGTGGTGTGGCGCGGCCCCCGCGGAATCAGGGTCGAAATCACGAGCACATTCGGATACCACTCGACCATCACATTGGGGTAATAGGTCAGCCAGACCGCCCCGTGCGGTGGTTCCACGCCGCCATAGCGCCGCAGCACTTGCTCATGCCAGTGCCGGTAGACGGTTGTCCCCGGGCGTCGCAAGGCCTTGTGAATGCCAACGGTCTGGACAGAATGCCATTCGCCGAATTCCCAGCTCAGATCCTCGCAGGAGACGAACCCGCCCAGGCCTGGGTGGAAGAGTTCGTCGATGGCTACGCGCGCAGCCACGCCG
>CAZAVT010000185.1:0-1142 GCA_964488395.1 uncultured Burkholderiaceae bacterium
CCAGATGGTGCGGTTTTGGAAGGCCGACTCACGCAGCGGCACCGACACGACCACCTGCTCGCCCGAGGCCGTGCTGTGGACCAGGTGCGCCGCGAGCGCGACCGGCCGCCCATTCAACAGGCCCCCCTCGGGCCGCACCAGATGGATGAAGCGTAGATCGTACATCTCGGCACCGATCTGCAGGCGCCCTCCGCTGGCTGCCGTGACGCGCAAGGAGGCGCCGGTATTGAGTACCTTGAGCACACCCGCGACATAGCGGATGCCCAGGGGCGTGCGCCCGCCGTCAGGAAGCTCCACGGCCACTGGCGCCGCGGCGGCTGGGCACTGGCCCACGCCCTCGGCGTTGCCGGCATTGAGCTCACTCAGTTTGGCCTGCAGCAGCCGCATCTTCTCGTGCAGATCCTCGATCTGAGCCTTGAGGGCGTCGATCTCGGCCTTCTGTTCGGTGACCCGCGTCAGGGCCTGTCCAAGCCCGCGCTTGCTCTCGCTCGCCTGCTGTGACTTGACGAAACTGAGGGTCCCCAGTGTGGCGATCAGCACTGCAGCAACGAGCGCAGCGACGATTGTCAGGACGGCTTTCATGGCGAACTCTCGATCCGTATGCGGCCAGATTGCCGGTTTTGGGTAAGGGGTAGGGCCTAATCGACCAATGATGTGACATCGTGGGCTGTTGGCGGCAAGCCCGTTGCGAGTATGATCGACTTATCAGCCGTCCGCTTTAATGCCGCCATGAAAAACCTGCTCGGTGGAATTGTCATCGGAGCGCTGGTCACGTCGCTCGCGATCGGCCTCGGAACCCTCCTGTCGGACGACACCACGGTGTTGCCGAACATCCCCCGCGACGTGGGCAATGACCGGCGGGCCGGTGTGCTCGACCTGATCTGTGAGCTCCAACTCGATCTCGACGGCCAGCTCGCGTTGGGCATCAATGCCAATGAACCCGCCCGGATCGCGATGGCGCAGATCGATTTTGAAAAGAATTCCGGCTGGTATGCCGGGCGGCTCGCCATCTCCGAGGGCCGCGCGGGCAACCTCACCGTCAAGGGCAGCATGTTGATCGTGACGCGCCCGGCGATGATCAATCGGTTTGGCACAGTGATCAATCGGGAAGATTTCACGATTGACCGGTCCACGGGCGAGTT
>CAZAVT010000185.1:1152-7149 GCA_964488395.1 uncultured Burkholderiaceae bacterium
GGGCATCCAGGACGGACGCAACATCAAGCTGATCCGCGGGACCTGCGCAAAGGTGATCAAGCCCCCTTTCTGAGCTCAGGAGCGCCCGCCGTCCACCGACAGGATCTGCCCGGTCACCCAGTCCGAGGCAGGGCTCGCGAAGAAGAGGGCGGCGTGCGCAATATCCTCGGCGCGACCAAGCCGCCGACGATGCACGCCAGCCACCAGCCGTTGCTGTCCTTCCTCGCCATAGGCCTGCCACTGGCGTTCACTCGCCGGATTCGAGCGGACGAAGCCCGGGGCAATCGCGTTGCTGGTGATGCCCGCGGGGCCCAGGTCCTGCGACAGCTGGCGGGTGAGACCAACCAGCGCGTGCTTGGCAGCCGTATAGGCCTGGATGCCGGTCAGACTCGGGCGCAGGCCCGCCCCCGAGGCGATATGGATCAGGCGACCATAACCGCGTTGTCGCATCGGGCCTGCGACCGCCTGTGACAGCCAGAAGGCGCCATCGACATTGGCCCTGAAGATCGCATGCCAGTCGGGCTCGCGGACCTGCTCGATGTCGCGCCCGACCTGTCCGCAAACACCGCCTGCTGCATTAACCAGGATGTCGATGCGACCACAGGCCTGCAGGATCATCTGCACGGCTTGTTGGGCACGATCCCGGTCGCCCACATCGAAGGCAATCGATCGAAAATGGGGCTCGGCGGCGCAAAAGCGTGAGAGGCCCGACTCGTCGAGATCAGCGGCGTAGACGGTGGCGCCGCTTGCAGCCAGGGCGCGGGCAATCGCCTGACCGATGCCTTGCGCGCCGCCTGTTACGAGCGCCACCTGCCCTTTCAGATCGATCAGCATCGGCGAATCAGCTCCTCGAAGGTTTCGAAAGACATGGCGCGACGCCCGTCCTCGACGTCGTGAATCAGCTCGACCAGACGCACGATCAGCGGTGTCGCGACACCCGCCTGTGCGCCCAGTTCAGCGATGATGCCAATCTGCGGATCGATCTCGGTACGGCGCTTGCGAACGGCCAGATCCCGATGAATCCCTGAATGGGTCTTGGCGGTGTGGCGATTGAAATCGGCGAGCGCGGCAATTGAGCGGCGTGCCGCCTCGGCCGAGGCCTCGGGCGCGAAGGCGGCTGGATCAAATCCATTGAAGCCCACGGGGCGCACCCCTCGGGCCCGGGCGACCCGCATCACTTCGCGGCCCAGCCCCTCGAACACCGGTGTGCGGCGCGGATCATCAAAATTGGCGGTCATGGAATCGTGGGTCAGCGCGGTCGCAAAGAGCATCGCGCCATAGGCGAGCTTGCCCCACAGGTAGCCCCAGATGTTGTCGGTCAGCACCGCCTGCGGTTCGAAAAGGCGCAGCAGATCGAACAGGTCGTGGGTGCGCGTGCGCGCCGGCCCGTCGATCTCGCCGACCACCACGGCGCCGCGATTGCCGAACAGGATCCGTCCCGGACCCAGCCAGTCGGCGCCGAAATTGACGAAGCAACCCATGGTGCGCTGCGCGCCCAGGCGCTCGGCAATCAGGATCTCGTTGAGCCCGTTCTGCGCGGACAATACGAAGCCGTCCTCGCGCAGGTGCGGTTCGAGTTGCGCGAGCGCCTGCCCGGTGGCCTGTGCCTTGACCGCCAGCACGATCCGGGAAAAACGCCCCCGCAGCATCTCCGGGGTGACGCAGGGTACCCGCTGTACGAACTGCTCGACTGGCCCCTCGATGGCGAGCCCCGGGCCCGAGCACGCGGCCGCATGCTCGGCCACCAGATCGACCATCAGGACGGGCTGTTCGGCTCGTGCCCACCAGGCGCCAAGACTACCGCCGATGGCGCCGGCGCCCCAGATCAGGATCGGGTCGTCAGCTTGCGAGGAGGCGTGTGGAAGATTCAAGACAAGGACTCCTGGCGGCCTGTAAGACGTCAGACCCGGACTTCATGGATCTCACGGTGGGTCGCCACGAAAGCCTTGCCTTCGGGGGTCACCCAGCCGCGCGCCATGCCCAGCGTGTTGAACGGTGCCTGGATGTGACCCTGGGCGTCGATGGCCACGAGCCCGGCGCCGATGCCGTGGCGTGACAGATCATCGCGAACCATACCGCCTGCGGCCTGCTCGAGGGACTGCCCGGCGTGGCGGATCCGGGCGGCGATTTCGTGGGCAACCGCGAGTCGGATGAAGACCTCGCCCTGGCCGGTGCAGGAGACCGCACAGACCCCGTTCATGGCGTAAGTACCCGCGCCGATCACCGGGCTGTCGCCGATCCGGCCCGCGGGCTTGTTGTTGAATCCACCGGTCGACGTGGCGGCCGCGAGTCGACCGGTCGTGTCGAGGGCGACGGCGCCCACGGTGCCATGACGCTCGGCTTGGCTCGCCGCGGCAAGCGTGCCACGGGCTTGACGTTGCCGCAGGGACGCGAGTGCGGCCACCCGGCGATCGGTCGTGAAAAAGCGGTTCTCGACGATCTCGAGGCCTTGCCGCTCGGCGAAGGCGTCGGCCGCAGCCCCGGCAATCAGCACGCAGTCCGAGCGCTCCATGACCGCGCGCGCCGCCCGGATGGGATTACGGATGCGTCGCACCAGACAGACCGCGCCGGCGGACAAGTCCTCGCCGTTCATGATTGATGCGTCGAGTTCGTGCTCAGCATTCTCGGTGAGCGCAGCCCCGTGCCCGGCGTTGAAATGCGGGCTCTCCTCCATCACCACGACGGCGGCCTCGACCGCGTCGACCGAGCTCGCCCCCGCAAGGAGCTGTCGCCAGCCCTCGCGAAGGGACTGCGCGAGGTGCCCGCGCAGCTCTGCCCATTCGTCCGGCGTCAGGAGCTCCGGCGCGAGCGTGCCGCAGCCTCCATGGATCGCGAGCGCCATCGAGCGGGTCATCGCGCGGCTTTCAGTTGCGTGCCGGACGGATGTCCATGGCAAGCGTGTCCTCATCCACGCGCGGGCTCAGCGTGACCTTGGACTTTTGCATCGCCCAGGCCGAACCGACCGAGACCAGGGGGAGGCGCGACCGATCGACCGCGACCAGTTCGTTAGCACGCTCAAGGAGCACCCGGCGCTTGGCGACATCCATTTCGACGGCAGCGTCCTGGATGAGCTTGTCCATCACCGGGTTGTTGTACCCGATCACGTTGAACGCACCAAAGCGCCGCTCCTTGTCGTTGGAGTGGGCGAGCGAGGACAGCGTGTAGTGGGCTTCGCCGGTCAGTGTCCCCCAGCCAGACATCGACATCGAAAATTCCGCCCGGGTACGGGCCGGGAAGAACACCGCGGCCGGCAATGCATTGGCGCGGGCGTCGATCCCGATGGCCGCTAGCATCTGCGCGACCGAGGTGCCAACCTGGCGGTCGCCGGGAAGTCGGTCGTTGGTGAAACTGAAAGTGATCCGGAATCCGTTGGGGTAACCGGCCTGGGCCATCAGCTGCTTCGCACGAGCGGGATCGTGCGCGCGCGGGGGCAGGCTCTTGTTGAAACCGAAGATGCTGGGCGTCACCAGCTGATTTTCGGCGCGGCCCAGTCCCTCCATCGCGATCTCGGCGAGCGCCTTGCGGTCGATCGCCAGATCGATCGCCTCGCGCACCCGCGGATCCTGCAGCGGATTCTTGGCGAGCGGCGACCCATCCTTGGCGCTGATCTGCTTGCTGTCGTCCTTGAGGTCCATCTCCATGTTGAAGACGTAAACCGTGTCGACCGTTGCGACGGTGAGCTTGGCATCGCGCTGCAGGGTGGCGACATCAGAGGCCGGAACCCGTACGATCAGGTCGAGCTGGCCCGCTTTCAATTGGGCGACGCGCGCGGCGTCGTTGGGGATTTCCTTGCGGATGTGCCGTGCCCAGGGCTCGGCTCCGCCCCAGTAGCCATCAAAGCGGTCGAGGACGAGCTGGTCCTTGGGCGTCCACGACACAAACTTGTAAGGGCCGGTGCCGATCGCTGCCTTGCCACTGTTGAACGCGGGGTTGGCGGTGTCCTTGGTCAGTCCGGCCGCGGCCTTGGATGAGACGATGAACAGTCGGATGAAATCATTGGGCAGGGTGGGCGCCGGTCCGTCGGTGTGAACGCGCACCGTGAGCGGGTCGACCACCGTCACCGACTTGACCCGCCGCACGTAGATGATCGTGGGATTGGGGCCGGAGACCTCCGGGATCCGTTCGATCGAGAACTTCACGTCCTCGGCGGTGAAGTCAGAGCCGTCGTGGAACTTCACGCCGGGGCGCAGCTTGAATTCCCAGGTGGTGGGATCGACTGCCGTCCAGCTGAGCGCCAGTCGCGGTTCGAGCTCGAGCCCGCGGCCTGACCACACCAGGGTGTCGAACACGTGCTTGAGCGCCTCGGCGTGGGTGCCGGTGGCGGTGAAGTGCGGATCGATCGACTCGGGGCCGGCGCGAACGCCGATGGTCAGGGTCTGGGCCTGCAGACTCGAGATCGAGCCGCCCACGGCGATGCCGGCGGCGAGCAGCCCTGAGAGGGCGAAACGGGTGACGTTCATCTGAGGACCTCCGGTTGTCGTGGCCGAGTCAGTCGCTCGGGCCTGTGATGGTGAGCCGGATCCTGTCGGTCCGGCTGGTTGCGCTGGTGCAGTCGAAAGCGAGAGCTTGACAAAGCAACACCGCATCGGTCAAGTTGCGGGCGGCGCGCCTGCCCCGATCCCGCCACGGGGCATGAGCCGTGGTGCGCGCCAGCAGGAGATCCACCATGCGCATTGCCGATACTCACTGGATGATGATCGAGGAGCGGGTCAAGGGTGACGACCGCTGCGTCTTGCCCCTGGGTAGCGTCGAGCAGCACGCTTACCTCAGCCTGTGCGTCGACATGATCCTGTCAGAGAAAGTTGCCGTCGATGCGGCCGCGCCCCTGGGCGTGCCGGTCTATCCCGCCCAGCCCTTCGGCGTCACGCCTTATTTTTCGGATTTTCCGGGCACCGTGAGCCTGCGCCTGTCGACCTACATCGCGCTGATCGATGACATCCTGGAGAGCCTTTACCGAAGCGGCTTTCGACGGATCCTGCTGGTGAACGGCCACGGTGGCAATTCGCCCATCCAGGGCTTTCTCAGTGAGTGGATGGCGCGTCGCCGCGACGCCCAGGTACGGCTGCATGACTGGTGGAAGTCGCCTCGCACCTGGGCGCAGGTGCAGCGCATTGATCCTGCCGCCTCGCACGCGAGCTGGATGGAAAATTTTCCCTGGACACGCATCGCCGGAGTCAAGATGCCCGAGGGCGCCAAGCCGCCGGTCGACTATTCGCGCCTGCAGATCGCCAACCCGGCCCGGGTGCGCGAGCTGGTGGGTGATGGCAACTATCACGGCCGATACACCCGAGACGAGACCGACATGATGGCGCTGTGGCAGGTTGCGGTCGAGGAGACGCGCGAGCTGCTCGAGCGCGGCTGGGCCTGATGTTTCAATTCGTGCTGCGACGGCTGTTGCAGGCAGCCGTCGTGATGCTGGCCATTTCGGCGCTGGTGTTCGTCGGGATATTCGCCATCGGCAACCCGATCGACGTGCTGATCGCTCCCGATGCCACTCAGCAGATCCGCGAGCAGACGATCGCCCGTTACGGCTTTGACCAGCCCCTGTGGCGCCAGTATCTGGCCTTCCTCGAGCGACTGGTCGCGGGTGATCTGGGGCGCTCCTTCGTCTTCAATCTGCCCGTGCTGGACCTGATCCTGTCGCGGCTGCCGGCGACACTCGAGCTGACGCTGGTCGCCGTGATCGGTGCGACGCTGGTGGGGGTGCCGCTTGGCGTGCATGCCGGGTATCGACCCGATCACTGGTTCTCCAGACTCTCCATGGGCGTGTCGGTGCTTGGTTTTTCGGTCCCGACGTTCTGGATCGGCCTCGTGCTGATCCTGACCTTTGCGGTCTGGCTCGGATGGCTGCCAGCGGGTGGCCGTGGTGAGACCGCGAGCTGGCTCGGCGTGCCGTGGAGCGTGCTCACGGGCAATGGCTGGCAGCATCTGCTGCTGCCGGCGCTCAATTTGTCGCTGTTCAAGATGGCGATGATGATGAGGCTCGCCCGTGCCGGG
>CAZAVT010000186.1:0-7139 GCA_964488395.1 uncultured Burkholderiaceae bacterium
CCGAAGCACGAGGGCGCGGATCCGGTCGCCGACCCGGAGATTTTCCTTGGGAATCATCTGGTCACGGGGCAGCCTCGCCTCGAGCTTCCCCGCCTCGATGACGGCGCCCTCCCGATCGATCCGTTTGACCGTGCCCGACATGATCGGCTCTTCACGAGCCAGAAAATCGCTAATGATCTGCTCGCGCTCGGCATCGCGGATGCGCTGCAGAATCACCTGCTTGGCGGCCTGCGCGCCAATGCGGCCGAGTTCGACGGCCTCGAGCTCTTCCTCGATGAAGTCTCCGACCTGGACGTCAGCCACCTGCTTGCGGGCCTCGGAGAGGATCACCTGGATGTCGTGATCCTCGAGCTCGCCATCGGGCACCACCTGCCAACGCCGGAACGCCTCGTAGTCACCGCTCATTCGATCGATCGCGACGCGTACGTCGGTCTCCTCGACAAAGCGCTTCTTGGTCGCAGAGGCCAGCGCGCTCTCGAGTGCGGCGAAAACGATCTCGCGTGGCACGTTCTTTTCACGCGCCAGCGCGTCGACCAGCAACAACACCTCTCGACTCATGATCTCGCTCCTAGAACTTCACGCACGGCACCAGCCTTGCGCGCTCAATCTCGTCCAGTTTGAACACCAGCTTGCGAAACGTCTCGTCACCTGAAGGGCTTTTGCCCGCAGCCGTGCCGCGCGACGGCGAACGCGGCGCCGGCTTGGTCTTCGGAGTCACCCCCCGAGTGCGCCGCTGCTGCGCCTGCCCACTCGGGTCAACGAGCTCCAGCCCGAAAGAGCCCTCGGGCTCGACCGTCAGGACGCCTTCGAAATTGCGCCGCCCCTGGAACGCACTACGCAACCGCACCGTCACCCTCTGCCCCTGAAACCGCTCAAAGTCAGCCGGCTTTCGTAAGGGCCGATCCAAACCGGGAGACGACACTTCCAGACGCCCGTAGTCGACCTCTTCAACGGTGAAGAGATGTGACAACTGGCGGCTGACGAGTTCGCAATCCTCGATGCGAATGCCCGCCGGCGCATCGATGACGACCCGCAACAGGCCACTTGGGCCGAACTCGATATCGACCAGTTCGTAACCCATGGCGGCAAGCGCAGGCTCGGCCAGCGAGGCAATGCCGGTCAGTGTCAAGGCTGACTCCACGAAACTCCCGCAACAGGCGCCCAAGGAAAAAAAAATGGGCTCAATAGCCCATCGACCCTGCGGCTGAGGAGACACTCCGCCTGCGGCGAAAAACCATCAAGGTCTCGCCACACGGTCGAGTGGCCCCGGCCACTGCAAATCATTCGAAGGAATTTTCAGCTCACGCGCCCAAACGATACGGGCCGCGCCGACTTTTTTCCTACGAAACACGCAATTATAGCTCGAAAACAGCCTCAGGCGGGCTTGGCGCCCCCTGGGCGACGGCGCCGGCGGGAGCGGCCGCTGCGCCCGGGACCCCCACCGCCTTCCCGACCCGGCGAGGCCGGCGCATCCGGGCTGCCTCGCGAACCATCGACAGGCATCCCGGCCGGAGACGACTGCGGACCTCGCGGCTTGCCGCCGTCTGCTCTGATCTTCCCGGGGCGTCGCCCAGGATCAGGCTTGCGCCCCGGCCGGGGGCCTGGCCCCCCCCACTGAGGTGGCGCACCCGAAGCGCGCCCACCGGCCTGCCCCCCTCCCGCCTTGCGGCGTCCTCCTCCAGGCGCTCCAGGCCCCTCGGCGAATCGGGTTGAGCCCGGCCCCTGATCCATGGGTCCGACGAACGGTGCACCCGAGCCTGGGCCTCGCCGCCGTCGCGCACGGCCGGTACTGTCGCCACGCCGAACTTGCCGGGTAATGCCTTCGAGGTGGGCATCCCTGCTCGACGGCTGCCATTCATCGTCGGTCAACTCCGGCGGCAGCGCCTCGTCCGCCGGCTCGGGCAGCGCTCGGTTGCCGATCGAATCGGCAGGATCCTCATAGTCGTCCGGCAACTGTTCCCAATCACGCTCGTCGTCATCCAGATCGTCAAATCGTCCTGGGGCGGCAACCGGCGCTTCGGACTCACCCCGCAGTAGTCGCTGCAACGTCGCCACCTCGGCCGGTAACAACTCGACCCAGCGCCCTCGGGCAAGGCCGCGTGGCAGCGCGATCGGTCCAAACCGGAGCCTGACCAGCCGGCTGACGGTGAGGTGCACGGTATCGAACATCCGCCGAACCTCGCGATTACGACCTTCGGCAATCACAACGCGATACCAGGCGTTGGCACCCTCTCCCCCCAGATCCTCGAGCGCGCTGAAGCGCGCCGGACCGTCATCGAGCGTGACGCCAGTCAGCAAGGCCTCACGGGCCTGTTCGTCGACCCGTCCGAGAATCCGGACGGCGTACTCGCGCTCCCAGCCGTAACGAGGGTGCATCAACCGATTGGCGACATCACCTGATGTCGTGAAAATCAGCAGACCCTCGGTGTTGTAATCGAGCCGTCCGACGGAAATCCAACGAGCGCCCTTCATGCGGGGCAAGCGCGAGAACACCGTGGAGCGACCGGCCGGGTCATCACGGGTACTGATCTCGCCGGTCGGCTTGTGGTAGAGCAGCACTCGCGCTGGCAACTGCTGCGCGGGCCGTCGGATCGGCCGGCCATTGACCCGGATCTGGTCTCCGGGGCCGATCCGCTGACCCACGTGGGCCGGCTGGCCATTGACCGAGACGCGTCCGGCGATGATTAACTCCTCCATCTCGCGCCGAGAGCCAAGTCCAGCATCGGCGAGCAGCTTGTGCAGCTTAGGCTGGTCGTCTTCGGCCAGCGTCGCCTTTCTAGACGGATCGGTGGCGTCCAGTCCGAGGGAGGCGCCGGTCGCATACACCGGAATCGGCTCGTCGCGGTCGAACCGGTCCTCAGAGACGGGTCGCCCCTCCTCGCTGAAGGGCTCACGTCCTGCATGAGGCGAATCAGTCGCCCCCTGACCCTCGCCGGCCATCCGCTCATCCCTCCGCGATCGCAGGCGATCGCGACCTCGGCGCCGACGCGGACCACGCCGCACGGTCGGCTCGTTGGGGCCCTGTGCGGACTCCGATGGGACTTCGAGGGGCACAGCTTCGCCGGGCGTCGAACCGGACTGCTGCGCCTCGGGGGCGGGTCGGTCGGCAGGCGAAGCGGGCAGGACGGGCAGGGACAACTCCACCACAGGCTCGGCCACTGCAGGCGGGGAGGCCTCCACGTCAGGCAAAACCGGCGTGGACTTCTTGCGGCGAGGGGCCCGTGGAGGGCGGGCTTCGGCCGAAGCCTCACCCGAAGCGTCGCTGGAGGCCGGGGCCGACGTGGTTACCGGTACGGACAGGTCGACCGCCTCGGCGTTAACGCTCACGGTACTGCGGCGACGTGCCCGGGTCTTACCCGAAGCGACCTTAGGCGCGTCGGACTCCGGCTGGGTCTGTCCGGCGTCGGAGATGTCGCCAGGGGCGGCGGCGGTTGGTTCAGTCACGGTTGCGGGGGCTCCTGCGGAGATTCGTTTGCCGTTTCAGGCCCGGGAGATTCGCCCTGGGTCCCTGCGGAGGAAAGGGAGGGTGCGACAGGTTCGGTCGGTGGCGTGAGGGCCGGAGGCGCCTCGAAATCAATCGTGCCCTGAATCGGCGCTTGGTGCTCGAGCGGCAAAGTGCCGTCGAGCGGTGGCAAGGCCGCCAAAGAAGCAAGGCCCAGATCATCGAGAAACCGTCGGGTTGTGCCAAACAAGGCTGGTCGGCCCACCACATCCTTGTGGCCGATCACCTCGATCCAACCGCGCTCCTCGAGCGCCCTGATGATCGGGGACGAGACGACGACGCCGCGGATGTCTTCGATATCGCCACGGGTCACCGGCTGCCGATAGGCAATGATCGCCAAGGTTTCCATCACCGCCCGTGAATAGCGCGCCGGCTTCTCGCCTTGAAGGCGCTCCAGGTAGGGTGCGAACTGCGGCGAAGTCTGAAAGCGCCAGCCCGATGTGGACTCGACCAACCGGAGGCTGCGTGTCGACCAATCACGGCCGATCTCCTCGACCAACGCCCGAATCGAGTCGGGTGGGATCAGGTCGTCAAACAGTCGCCTCAAGTCGCCCACCGCGAGCGGAACGCTCGCGCTTAAGAGCGCGGCTTCGATGATCGCCTTCGCTTCGTCGGTATTCATCCGAACGTGATCGTCCTCGGACTAATTCCGGCCGTCCATCGGGCCAGCGCATGAGCGTTGGAGGCCGTGAACCTTCTGCCTGGAAGTCGCTACCTGTCAGTCAGCTTCCGCCTGAAACCCGTCGTTCGCCGCGCGATACTGAGGGCGCGCTTTGCCAAGGGAACAACGGTGGGAAGTGGTTGCGGGGGCAGGATTTGAACCTGCGACCTTCGGGTTATGAGCCCGACGAGCTGCCAGACTGCTCCACCCCGCGTCTGGAATCCAAGACTCTAACAGGAAGAGCTCGTAGGGCGCAAGCCAAGCCTGCGCGTGATCGACAAGCGGCGTCTTGCTACACTGACCCGAATCACACCGAAACAAACCCGTGAAATTCTGCCCCTCCTGCTCGACCCCAGTCGTCTTGCGCGTGCCCGACGGCGACAACCGAGAGCGATTTTGCTGCACGGCCTGCGGCGGCATCCACTACCAGAACCCGAAGCTCGTGCTGGGCACCGTCCCGGTATGGGGCGATCAGGTGCTGCTCTGCCGGCGAGCGATCGAGCCGCGTTATGGGTTCTGGACGCTGCCGGCAGGCTTCATGGAAAACGGCGAGACGACCGAAGAGGGGGCCAGCCGCGAAACGGCCGAGGAGGCTGGGGCGCGAATCGAGCTCGAATCGCTTTACTCGGTGATCGACGTGCCCCACGTCGATCAGGTTCATCTCTTTTTCCGGGCACGCCTGCTCGATGTTGCCTTCGACCCGGGGCCCGAAAGCCTTGAGGTCCAGTTGTTTAGCGAGGCACAGATCCCTTGGGGGCAACTCGCGTTTCGGACCGTTGAGCAGACCTTGCGCTGGTATTTCGATGACCGCCGCAGCGGTGTGTTCGCGCTGCGCTCGACGTCGATCCGGCGCGAGCGTCCGCGCCCAACGGCCTGAGCGGCCGCGCACCGCCATGACGGCGCGGCGCCGCTTGACCTGGATCGAGCCGGGCCAGCCGTTACCCGATCCCCGGCAAGCCCTCGCCGAGCCGAACGGATTGCTCGCCGCCGGCCGCGATCTGGGGGCCTCGCGCCTCCTCGAGTCTTACCGGCAAGGTGTCTTCCCTTGGTACAGCGAGGGCCAACCCGTGCTGTGGTGGTCGCCTGATCCTCGGATGGTGCTTGAGCCCAGACAGTTCAAGGTTTCGCGCTCGCTCCTGAAGACGGTGAGAGGCCAAGCCCAATCGGGCGGCTGGTCGCTGCGCTTGGACAGCGCGTTTGAAACGGTGATTCGTTCGTGCGCTGCGCCACGGCGCCAAGGTCCTGGCACCTGGATCAGCGAGGACATCGTGAACGCCTATTGTGACCTGCACCAACAAGGCCATGCGCATTCGGTCGAAGTCTGGAGCCGTGAGGGAGAACTGGTGGGCGGACTCTACGGTGTATCAATCGGGCGGATGTTTTACGGCGAATCCATGTTCGCACGAGCCCGGGACGCCTCGAAAGTCGCACTTTTCGCGCTCGTTCGCGCGCTGCAGGCGCTTGATTTCCCCATGATAGACTGCCAGCAATCGACCCGTCACCTGGCTTCATTGGGGGCGCGCGAGATCGGCCGGGATAGGTTCCTGGACGCGATCGATGATCTCGTCAGGCGGCCCGATCCAGACTGGTCAGCCCTTCGCATCGAGATTCCACAGGCATGACCCAGCTCAAGGCACTGCCCTTCTCCGCGTTACAGTTCTACGCGACGGCGCCCTACCCTTGCAGTTATCTGGAGCACCGGCTCGCCCGGTCGCAGGTCGCAACACCCAACCACCTCATCAACGCCGATGTCTACGGCGAACTGGTGCGTGCCGGCTTCAGGCGCAGTGGCATCTTCACCTATCGGCCCTACTGCGATGGCTGCAAGGCCTGCGTCCCGGTCCGAGTGCCCGTTCGGAGCTTCCAGCCGCGACGATCCCAACGCCGCGCCTGGGCCGCGCACCAGGATCTGAGCACCTTGGTCGCGCGCCTGGCCTATATGGACGAGCACTACGACCTGTACCTGCGCTACCAGACCCACAAGCACGCCGGCGGGGGAATGGATCAGGACAGCCGCGAGCAGTACGCGCAGTTCTTGCTGCAGAGCAAGGTCAATACCCGTCTGGTCGAATTCAGGGACCCGTCGGGCGTACTGCGGATGGTGTCGATCATCGACATGCTGAACGACGGCCTGTCGTCGGTCTATACCTTTTACGACCCGGATCTGCGGCCGGCGAGTTTTGGCATCTACAACATCCTCTGGCAGATCGAGCAATGCAGGCGCCTCGATCTGCCCTATCTCTATCTGGGCTACTGGATCGCCGACAGCCGAAAGATGGCGTACAAGGCAGACTTCCGGCCCCTCGAACGACTGGTCGACGGCCGCTGGGAACTCCTGTAGAGCGTACGCCGCGAGCCTCGCGCCCGCCCGATTCCTTCACACCGCAGAATCCATGATCGACAACCCTTATCGCCTGATCCGCCCCTTGCTGTTCGCACTCGAACCCGAGCGAGCACACCGGCTGACCTTTGCAGTTCTCGACCGGCTGGCGGCCGCCGGCGCGACAGGCTGGCTCACCGGGCCGCGCTGCGACGCGCCGGTCGAGGTCATGGGATTGCCCCTGCCCAATCGGGTGGGCCTTGCTGCGGGCCTGGACAAAAACGGCGATCACATCGATGCGCTCGCCGCGCTCGGCTTCGGGTTCCTGGAAATCGGGACGGTGACCCCGCGCCCCCAGCCTGGAAATGCCCCGCCGCGGATCTTTCGGATCCCACGACGAGAGGCCCTGATCAACCGGCTCGGCTTCAACAACGAAGGGCTCGACCGGCTGATCGTCAACCTCGAGCGACGGCGCTATCGCGGCGTGCTGGGCATCAACATCGGCAAGAACGGCGCAACCCCTCAGGAGCGCGCCCTCGACGACTATCGTGAATGCCTGATCCGAGTCTATCCGCACGCAAGCTATGTCACGATCAATGTCTCCTCGCCCAACACCAAGGACCTGCGCAAGCTGCAAGGGGGCGACGAACTCGACT
>CAZAVT010000187.1:0-7073 GCA_964488395.1 uncultured Burkholderiaceae bacterium
TCCGATCGCACGCGACAGGCCGATGATCACGCCAGTCAGGATACCAGGCGTCCCGTAGGGGAGCAGGTGGTGACTGATCACCTGCCAACGTGATGCACCGCAAGCGTAGGCGCCTTCGCGGATGTACTGCGGAATCGCTCTCAAAGCTTCGCGGGTGGTGGTGATCACGATCGGCAGGATCAGCAGCGCGAGAGTGAGTCCAGCCGTGAGGATCGACTGTCCCAGGCCGAAGGTGTAGATGAACAGCCCGAGGGCCAGAAGACCGTAGATGATCGAGGGCACGCCGGCGAGATTGGTGATATTGATCTCGATGAGGTCTGTCAGCCAGTTGCGGCGGGCGTATTCCTCGAGATAGACCGCGCCCGCAATCCCCAACGGAACGGCGACGACTGCGGTCACGCCCATGACCAGGATCGAACCGACCCAAGCGGAAAGGATGCCCGCCTGGGACGCGCGACGCGACGGGAAAGAAGTGAAGAATTCAGCGCTCAGCCTGGGTATCCCGGAAATCGCCATATCCACGAACAAGGCGAGCAGTGTCATGATCCCAATGCCCAGCGCCATCAGGCCAAGCATGCCGAACAACAAATCCCAGCGCCGATGGCGCCGGATCAGGGCGCGGACTGCTACGGGGTCGAGGGGCCGGTTCATCTCAGTAGGCCTCCCGGAACCGCCGCCGTAGCCAATGGCCCGCGAGATTGAAGCAAAGCGTCAATACCAAGAGTGAGAGCCCGGCGGCGAAGATGGTCTGATAGCCGATGCTGCCATGCGGCAGGTCGCCCAACGCCACCTGAACGATGTAGGAGGTGATGGTGGCCGCGGGCTCGAGCGGATTGAAGCTGAGCGAGGGTTGCATGCCGGCGGCGACCGCCAGGATCATCGTTTCGCCAACGGCACGCGAAATGCCGAGGATGTAAGCCGAGGCGATGCCCGACAGCGCCGCCGGGAAGACGACGTACAGCGCCGTCTGCAGCTTGGTCGCCCCCATGGCGTAAGAACCCTCCCGCAGGCTCATCGGAACGGCGCGCATCGCATCCTCAGAGAGGGACGAGACGTACGGGATGATCATCAGTCCCATCACCAGCCCCGCCGAGAGGACATTGAAACCCGGCAGGTCCGGGTAGATACGCTGCAGGAGCGGGGTCACGAACAGCAGCGCGAAATAGCCGTAGATGATGGTCGGTACGCCCGACAGGAGCTCCAGTATTGGCTTCAGGGTTTCCCGCACCCGGTGACTGGCAAACTCTGAGAGATAGATCGCGATGATCGTACCGAGCGGAATCGCGATCAATAGCGCGACGGCCGAGCTGGTGATCGTGCCCGACATCAGCACCCAGATGCCGAAGTGTGGGTCCGCAAACAGCGGCGTCCACTGACCATCTGTCAGGAAGTCCCAGATCGAGACTCGCGTGAAGAAAAGCAGCGATTCTTTCAGCAGGATGTAGACAATGCCCGCCGTCGTAAAGACCGACACGCAGGCCGCCAGCAGCAGTACCGTTTCGATGGCCCGCTCGCGCAGCCGCCGGCGCTTTCGGGCGTGGGCGTAGCGGGCGAGCGTGTCGCTGGCGGCTTGCGGCTGCCCGTTTGCCGGCTCACTTGTCGGTGCGCCCATGCGGCGTGTGTCCACCGTCACAACACGGCAGGCCGACGCAAGATCTCTTCGATCTTGATGCCGACTTCGTTGTGGCCGCCGAACACGGTGCCGATCTTGGGCTGAGCGAGGAAGGTGAGCAATTGCCGGTAGTCCGCGTCCGACAGCGGGACGTATTTGACCTCGCGAGCGATCTTGGCCGTGTTTTGCAGGAAGAATTCGGCGAATTGCCTCACCTCAGGGCGGGCGAGCGCTTTCACGCTGACATAGATCATGACGGGTCGGGACAGGGGTTGGTAACTGCCGTCCATTACCGTTTGCTCACTCGGCGAGATGGCTGGCGCTCCTGGCGTGGCGGCGATTGGCAGGGCCTTCACACGTCGTTGATTCTCGGCGTAGTAGGCGTAGCCGAAGTAGCCGAGTGCATTCACATCCTGGGCGACACCTTGCACCAGGACGTTGTCGTCTTCCGATGCCGTGAAATCCCCGCGGCTCGCCTTGCTGCGGCCGACGATCGCCTCGGTGAAGTAGTCGAATGTGCCTGAATCAGCGCCCGCGCCGAAAAGCTTGATGGGTAAATCGGGCCAGGCGGGATTGACCTGGCGCCATCGATTGACCTTGCCCTGCGCGCTTGGCTCCCAGATGGCCTTGAGCTCGGCGACCGTGATGGCTTTGAGCCAGGTGTTACGAGGATTGATGACCACCGTCACCGCGTCGTAGGCGATCGGCAGCTCGACGTAGGTCACTCCCGCCGCCCGACAGTCGGCCATTTCCTTGTCCATAATCGGTCGAGATGCGTTCTGCACGTCGATCTCACCGCGGCAGAACTTCTTAAAGCCGCCGCCCGTGCCCGAAATGCCGACGGTCACCTTGATGCGGCCGCGCTGCGCTTTCTGGAATTCCTCGGCGATGCCCTCGGTAATTGGAAAGACGGTCGAGCTGCCATCGATCCGAACCACCTGTGCCTGCGCTGAAGGGGTCACGATCGGTACGACGGCGCAGAGGAGGGCCGCAAGCGTGGCGCGCAGTGTTGTTGTCATCGGGAGCTCCCGGTGGGCGAAGGGCAGCCGAAACGGCACCTGGTGGGAAGGGACAGGCGCGTTCAGCCGGCGATCAGGGCTGCGTTATTCCTGCAATTATGACATTCGCCGCAAGGCCCGGCCCTATACTGTCCTTTTGGCCCGCGGGAGAGTTTGTCGTGCTGTGTCCGTTCGACCGCTCCGACGAGGATGTCGGCAATTCGGTGCTGCTCGAGCACGTCAATCTGAGTGTGCCCGACCATCGACTTGCGACCCTGTTCTACATCAGCATTCTTGGCCTGACGCGGGATCCCTGGCTGGTCACCGGGGTGGATAACCTATGGGTCAACACGGGACGGACCCAGTTCCATCTGCCGATCGGAGCACCCCAACGGCTGCCCGGCTGGATCGGTCTGGTGCTACCCGATCTCACTCAATTGCGAGGTCGAATCGCGAAGTTTGCGCCCCAGATGGCCGGTACGGCTTTCGATTGGCAGGCGTTCGAGGAGCACGTGGATCTGACGTGCCCGTGGGGCAATCGGATCCGTTGCCATGCGCCCGACCGCCGACGTTTCGGTCGCACGGGGCTCGGCCTCGTCTATGTCGAGACGCCCGTGGCGCCAGGCGCGAGCGAGGGCGTCGGGCGGTTCTATCGAGAGGTGATGGGGTTACCCGTCACGTCACTGCCTGGCGCTGCTGGCGTTTCGGTACGAGTTGGCCCCTGGCAAAGCCTTGTTTTCGTTGAACAGAGTGAGCCGTCGCTGCCCTACGACGGGCATCATATTCAGCTCTACCTGGCCGATTTCTCTGGGCCTCACCGGCGGCTGGCCGCGCTCGGCCTGATCAGCGAGGAGAGCAATGCCTATCAGTACCGGTTCGTCAATCTCATCGACCCATTGGGTGGGCATCCGATCCTGTCGCTCGAGCATGAAATTCGCAGTCTGACGCATCCGCTTTACGGACGCTCGCTCGTCAATCGCAATCCGGCGATGGCGCCCGGCGAATTTCGCGCCGGTGACGAGCACCAACCTTGGGCGCTGAACCCATGAAACTGCTGGTCATCAATCCCAACATTTCCCAGAGCGTGACCGACCTGATCGCGGCTGAGGCTCACCGCACGGCTTCTCCCGGAACGGTCATCACCACGGTCACCGCGTCGGTGGGCGTCGCCTACATCGAGACCCGTTTCGAAGCGCTGCTCGGTGCCTGGTCGGTGGCCAATCTCGCGGCCGAGCATCTGGCCGACCATGACGCTGTGGTGATCGCTGCCTTCGGCGACCCAGGGCTGATGGCCATGCAGGAGGTCCTGCCCTGCCCGGTGGTGGGCTTGACGCAAGCATCACTCGCGAGCGCGTCGCTGCTGGGCAATCGAATCTCGATTGTGTCGATCTCGAGCCGGATCAAGGTCTGGTATCGGGAGACTGTGGCCCAGTATGGATTGCTGGGCCGCCTGGCCAGCATTCGGGGCTTGGACGAACCGCTCGCCGATATCGGATCGGTCCAGCAGGATCAGGCCGGGCGGCTGGTCGAGATGGCGCATCGCTGTGTCGCCGAAGACGGCGCTGACGTGATCATCCTGGCAGGAGCGCCGCTGGCGGGTCTCGCACGATCGGTGGGCGCGCAGCTGCCGGTGCCGGTCGTCGATGGGGTATCGAGCGCGGTCCGACAGGCAGAGTCGTTAGTCCGCCAGAAGCCACAGCGGCCCAGGGCGGGCAGCTTTGCGCCCCCTCCTGACAAGCCCCATGGAGGGTTGCCGCCCGCCTTGGCCCGATTGCTCGACGCATCCCGAACGCCACGCTGAACGAGACACGGCTGATCGGCGAACCACAGCGCGCTCAAAGCGAGGGAACTTCTCGGCCCGCCTTGCGCCAAAGGCGCGCCGCGCACGCCTGAGCCTCCCGGATCACCTCAGGCCCGCCCGACAGAGTGGGCTGCCCGTCCTCGAGCACGATGCGGCCATCGATGAGCACCGTGTGCACATCCTTGCCACTCGCACTGTGCACGAGGATACCGGCGCCGTCGATGACCGGCGATACACTGGGCGAGTCAAGGTTGACCAACACGATGTCGGCCTTGTATCCGGTTTCCAGCCGCCCGATGACACCATCGAGCCTGAGCGCCCGAGCCCCTCCAAGGGTCGCCCATTCCAGCACGGAGGCGGCATCCAGAACGAAGTCCTGCGCGCGCACCCTCTGCATCGAGATCGCCCAGCGCATGGCCTCGATCAGATCACCGGACATCGTGTCAGTGCAAAGGCTGATCCGGGCGCCCGCCGATTGCAGTGGCATGATCGGCGCGATGTCACCGGCTCTCGCGTTGCCGATGGGTGAGTGGGCCACACTGATCCCGGCCTGACCACACCGTTGCACATCCTCAGGACTCAAATGGATGCAGTGCGCGGCGATCGTCGAAGGCCGCAGAAGACCCGTCGCATCCAGCAGTTCAGCAGGGCTGATGCCGTCGCGATCCCGAACCACCTCGACTTCGGCCCGGCTCTGTGCAAGATGCGTGTGAATGTTGCCACCATGACGCTGCGCCAGTTCGGCGACGCGCGCCAGCAAGGGCCTCGAGCAGGTATCGGGCGCATGCGGCGCCCAATCGCAACGAATGCGTCCCTGATCATGATGATCCCACTGCTCGATCAGCGCCGCATTTTCCTCGAGGGTTTGTTCGCCGATTTCGGGTCGCCACTCGTGTCGACCCTGTGCGAGACCCACTGGGTCGACATCGTGAATGCGCCCTGCGATGACGGCCCGCGTGCCGAGCCGCGCGTGAGCGGCTGCAAGCGCCTGAGGGTGGCGGTAGTAGTCGGCGATCGTCGTCGAGCCGCTCCGCAGCAACTCGTAGACTCCAAGAAGTGCCATCAATTCACATTCTTCCTGGGACAACCAGTGGCCCTGTGGGATCGAGGGCGTGTACATCGGGGCAAACGACAAGTCCTCGACCATCCCGCGGGTGATCATTAACGGAGTGTGGTTGTGGCTGTTCACGAGCCCCGGCATCACGATACGGCGCCGGGCATCGATCGTCCTGTGTGCGTTCGGATAGCGACGCCCGATGACACGGTCATCACCGACGTCGATGATTTTGTCACCGTCGACCGCGATGGCTTGATCTTCCTGGATCAACGGCACCGACCCGGGCCGAAGCAAGAGGGCGTGCCGAATCAGGATCGAGCAAGCGGTGTCGGATACCTGAACCGTCATTAGAAATCCGCGAGTTTCTTGAGGCCGACCAGACGATCGCCGATCAGCAGCACGATCACCGCCAGCACGATGAGTCCGGCAGAAATCGCCGCGATACGCGGATCCGGGCTTTCCTCGACGTATTGCAACATCTGGATGGGCAGGGTCTTGGTCCAGGCGTCAGTGAAGAAGATCGAAATCGGGTAGTTGTCCATCGAGGCCAAAAAGGCAAACATGCCTGAGGTCAGGAAGGCCGGCGCGAGCGCTGGCACCATCACCTTGAGGAGGGCTCTGCCGTAGGAGTAGCCGAGGGTCCGAGCCGCGTCGATCAGTGTGAAATCAAAGAGGCTCATCGCGCCAAGTACCGTGCGCACGACGTAGGGCATCGAGATCACGACGTGCGCGAGCAGCAGGCTGGTCCACGCACTGCCGACACCGGCCGCTTTGAAAGCCTGCAGCATCGCGATGCCGACCACCAGGCCGGGAAGCATGAGCGGCGAAACCAGAAAGGTCGTGATCGCCTCCCGACCTGGCAGTCGACCGCGCACCAGCGCGATCGCGCACAGCGTGCCCAGCACCAGCGAGATCAGGGTCGAGAGTGCAGCGATTTGCAGCGAAGTCCAGAGAGATGAAAGGAGGCCCGAGGTGCTCGGCAGGGCCAGGTACCACCTCCAGGACCACGAAGGCGGTGGCAGCGTGAACACCGTCGAGGAGCCGAAGGACACCGCCACCGTGACCACCAGCGGTGTCATCAAGAAGATCACCGCGAAAGCCGCAAGCGCCGTGACCAGCGCGCCAGTCAGTCGTTCCAGGGCGGTCATGCCTGCTTCCCGAGTCGTTTAGCGATCAGACTGGATCCCACCACGATCAGCACCGCGATCACGAGCAGCACCACGGCGGTGGTCGAGCCAAGTTGCTCGTTACGCATCAGGAGAAAGGATCGTCCGGTGAGCGTCGCGAGGGTCTGAAAACGATCACCGATCAGGAGCGACGGGATCACGAACATCGAGACGGTCATTGACAGGACAAATGCCATCCCCGCAACGACGCCTGGCAGGGTCAAGGGCAGGCTGATGCGGGTGAACCGGTACCAGGGGCTCGCTCCCAGGGTGGCGCCGGCTTCAGTCAGCCGAGGGTCGATCTGTCGGACGACGGAGTAGATGGGCAGGATCATGAAGGGCAGAAACACGTTGGCCGCGCCGAGCACGAGGCCGGTCTCGGGAGAGAGCAGTCTCTGCGGACTATCCCAGAGACCCAGTGCGACCAAGACTTGCGAGG
>CAZAVT010000188.1:0-7037 GCA_964488395.1 uncultured Burkholderiaceae bacterium
AATCGACCACTAGATCGGTATCGGTCAAGGCCTGGAGCGGCTGCAGAGTAACCACCTCGCCGCGGGTCTTGACCGTCAACTTGGCGCTGGGCGCGTCGGGACGTGTCTCGACCTGAAGCAACGGCAGATCACGGCCGCCCAGGGTCGAACCCCCAAAGCTCACTTCGAAACGACCATCCCCGAGCCGCTCGACGGTGACCGCCGCGTCGGCAATACCGCCGGTCTTGAAGGCCGACAACAAAGCCTCCTGGACCTGGGCAGCGCTCGCGGTGAAGCTGAGGCCCGTCGTCGTGTAGGTCGTCCCGTTGCTGTGCTTGAGCGCGAGGGTGAAGCTTCCTGTTTTGCCGCTGCGGTCGATCGTGATCGACTGCCGTTCGTTGACCGCTGCCGTCGTGACGGTCTGCGCAGCCCTGGTATAACCGCGAGCCAGCACATCGAGCTTCGCGGTCGAGGGGCTGGCGCTGACCTGCACGCTGAGCGGTTCGACCCGAAGGCCCTCGAGACTGCCGCCAAAACGGATCGTCCAGTCACCCGCGCTGCCCGTGACCGAAATGTCGGTCCCGGTCAGCCCGGCCCGGCCCGCCAGCGCCGCTTGGAGCGCGGCCCCTAGCGTGGATGCCGTCGCCGTTCCCGCGACTGGGTTGGTGGTGTAGGTCGTCGCACCAATCTTGAAGCTCGCGACCAGGCTGGAGACGGGTCCGCTGAGGACCAGGCGCTGCTCGGCCGTGACCTTGGTGAAGGTTGGCGTCACAGTCTGCAAGCTGCCCTCGCGCACGGTGCTCACTGCGACCGACACGCCGGTACTCGCAGGGACTGTCAACTGCGCGACATTGGTGTAGGCGAGACTGCCAACAAAGTCGACAAAAAAGCGCGGGGTCGCGGCGGAACTGGTCGAATCGAAACTGACTCGCACCTTTCCCGCTGCGCCGTAAAGTTGATCAAGCGCCGTCTGCAGCGACGCCCGGGTCTGGGTGGGGCTCGATTTGGAAAAATCGATGTCGCTGACCGTCGAAACGCCATTACTTAGGCTGAACCGAACACCCGTGAGAGCCGTGGCGCCGGAGAAGGTGAGCGACTGGCGCTCGCGCACATCGCTGCCCGTGGTTGCCGCACCCGTCTGCGTGGTCGAACCCGTCTGATTGACGCTGACCGCCGCATTGGCCGCTGTCGGCTCGAATTTGAGCGTCAGGGCGCTCAGGTCCTGGCCTGCCCGGGCGCCGGTGAACTCGACCGTGAAGCCGCCCGCACGAGTCCCCGTGACTGAGACATTGCCAGCGCCAATGCCCGTGAAGCCCTCGAGGGCTGTCTGAATCGACGCCCGCAGGGTCGAATCTGAAGCCGTCGCCGAGACGGACATGCTACGGGTCGACCCTTGGTAGCCGAAACGCGCCGTTCCTGGCTGGGCACCTGAAAGATCGAGCAGCAAACGGGTATTGTCAGAGCCCGCGGCGAGTACCACCGAGTTTTTCGCTGCCACGCCGGCCGTGATTTCGGCGACCTGGGCGCCCACCTGGGCAGGCCGGGCCTCGACGGTGAGGGTCGAAAAATCAATGCCTGCCAATGCGCCGCCGAAAACGATCGTGTAACCCTGCGAATCATCGCCGGAGATCACGATCTCGCCGTCGCCCACGGTGCGGCCCGCAGCGCGTAGCAAGTCCTCGAGCTTGCGCCGTAGATCATTGCGCGTGCTGTCGGCCGTGCGACTTGCGGCGAGGGTCATCGCGACCTGCTGGCCGCCATAACCGAGCAACAGACTACCCGCCGTCACATCCAGATCCAGACCCAAGACGGTTGCCACCTGCCTTGGCGCCTGCGGCGTGCTCGTCACAGTAGACAGATTGCGGTTGATCGCAAGGTCCAGGCTCTGCACCGACACCGTGAGCCCGTCAACACCGACAAACGCCGCCGAACCCACGCTGCCTTGCAGCGCCATCCACTTGCGCGCCGCGTTGGCCTGATCGCTGATCAGCGCAAGACCGAACTCGAGCTGAGACAGGTCAAAGCCCAAGCGATCTGCGCCCGTGCCATTGATGCCCGCAAACGCGCTGACCTGCCTCGCACCGATCCGAAGGATCTGCGCGGAGACCTCTTCACCGGTAGACAGGGTGACCGAGCCGAGCGAACGCTCGACCGCGAAACTACCCGACACCGTCACAAAACCGGCGACTGACAGCGTCAGGCTGCCCGCTACTCGGAGAAGCGCACCTTCCGAGGCCGCGAAGTCGAGCGTGATGCTCTGACCGCCACCCGCCCCCACCGTGAGCGGTGCAGCCGCAAAGTCAATCAGGCTGCCATCGGCGGCGGCCCGGTTGATCGCCACCGTGAGCGTCTGGGCGGCGAGTGTGAGTTGATCGACCCCGACCACGCTGACGCCGCCCGCATCGGCTTTGAGTGCCAGCCAGCTTCTGGCTGTCGCCGTGCTGCCGAGCGCCAGAGTTTCAGTGACCAAAGCCAGACCGAAATCCAGGTCGCTGATCTGCAGCCCCATGCGAGCCGCACCTGCGCCATTACCTGCGAAGGCGCTGAGATTGCTACCACCGATCCGCAGCACCTTGGCACCGGTCAGCGTCGTGCTGGCACCCGCGCTTGGCTTGACGCTGAGGTCTGCCGTCGCGTTACTCGCCTCGAAGCTGCCACTGACCCGCAGGAAATCACTGATCACCAACTCGCCGCCAGTGACCGACACCCCGCGCGCGCCCGCGGGCAGGCTGCCGAAGGTCTGCGACACCGATCCAATCGACACCTGCTGCCCGGTCCAGTCCGTCGCAGTCGTGTTGACCCGAACCGCGACTTCGTCGGCCGAGATCGAAACGAAATCACCGAGTGCGGCGTAGAGCTCACCGCGCGCCTCGAGCGCAAAGCCACTAGGCGTCAAGACCAGCGCCGCGTTGGCGCCCTCGGCACCCAAGCCGTACCCACCCACCATCAGACGCGCCGTCGCATCCTGGGCGAGCATCGTAATGGTCGACGCGGTGGTATTGCGATAGAAGCCAAACTGCCCAGCCAGCGTGAAGACGTCCTGGTAGCGGATCCCTGACTGGCCGAAGATCGAGAAGCCATCGTTGCGGAAATCAAGGCTGAACGGCAGGTTATCGAGTGCCGACCCGATGACCGGAAGGTTCTTAAGCGAGGACAGGCTCGGCAGGTTGAAATCAGGCAATCCGCCCAGACCCAGCAGGCCGAGGTCAAAGCCCGGCAGACCCAACTTGGGCAGCGCAATCGCGAGCTCGGGGAGCGACAGCTTGCTCCAGTCGAGGCTCTTGATCGACGCGGGCGCAGACGACCCACTGCCGAGACCCGAGAACCAGTTCTTGAGGCCCGACAGGGGCACCTGCGGCCATGAGGACGGCAGAATCTGAGTGAAATCGAAGTCGATCGAGAGGCCGGGGATGTTCAGGCGCGGGAGGCTGAACAGCAGCTCGGGCAGCGTCAGATTGGCCCAGTCGAGCTTGATCTCCGGGAACGCAAGAGCGAGCTGGGGCAAGCTCAACCCGCCCACCGAGCCGCCGGTCGATGCGGTCGGCCAGCTGGTGGGCAACGTGAAACTCACCGCCGGCAGGTTGAGCGACTTCAGCTGCGCGAGCAAATTCGAAAGCGACAGCGCCGGCCAATTGATACTGCCATCAAGGCTCCAGGCTGTATTGAGCCCGCTCAGATTGACCTCCGGCCAGCCGATCCCGCCGATCGCCTTAAAGTCGATCGCCGCGAGGAGCTTGGAGAAATCGGTCGAGAAGCCGGGGAGATTGAGACGCGGCAGGCTGAAGAGGAGCTGCGGCAGCGTGAGGTTCGGCCAGTCGATCGAGGGGCCGCCATCGTTCAGTTTGAGCGAGGGCAAGCTGATATCGGGCAGGCTGATGTCCCAGCCGGAGAGCGCAGCCCCGAGGTTGGGCAAGCGCATGCCCAGGCTCGGCAGGGCCACTGCCAGGTCCGGGAAGCTCAGCTGAGTGAGGTCGAGATTGGGCAGCTTGAGCGAAAGATTGGGCAGACTGAAGCCCGGCGCGGAGGGCAGGCTGAAATCAAAATGGGGAAAGCTCGGCAGCGAAAAATCAAAGCCGCCCGGGCTGCCCACCAGCTGGCTGCGGGTGGTGGCATCGAACAGGTTGAAGCTGAACGGCAGATCGACCGGGAGGATCGACAAACCGGGAATCAGCTCGCTGCCGTCCGGTTTGGACAAACCCACGTCACCAATCGACAAGGTGCCGGCTGCGCCGAAATTGCCGTTGAGGCGGGCAAAAATCAGCGTGCCTTCGAGCTTGCCGAGGGACACCTTGACCCCCGAACTGCCGCTGCCGACGGTCAAGGCCGTCTTGCCGTCCTGCAAGGTCGCGACGAAGGCGGGCTGCGCCACGCCGGGCAGCAGCGTCATCGTCTGGTAGGCGAGGCCCACCCGCCCGGCGAGGGTATAGCTCACTGCACCCGCGCTCAGCGCCAGATCGACATCGGCGTTGACTGCGATGAAATCGTGATACGTCTTATCGGAAAAGTCGAAGGCGACCGTCCCGATGCTCGCTGCCTGGGCGCTACCAGTGGTATTGAATCCGACCTCGACCGACCGGACGCTGCCGAACGACAGGCCGGCTGGCGCATTGCCCGAGGCATCGAGGAGGTCCACGTCGGCCGCACGCAGAACACCGGCAACACCGGACTTGCTGATCTGCGCACCGCCGGAGATGCCGGTCATGACCAGCCGCAGATCGTTGGTACCGATGGTGAGCGTGGCATCGGACACCGCGAACTCAATCGGCGCGCTTCCCGACGTGGGGAACTTGATCGAGTAATCGCCGGTAAGCGTCTGGCCCTGAAGGCTGACCGACAGATCCTGAACGGCCAGGGTGATGGTGCTGAAATCTCCGGGCACCGCCACGCTGAAATTACCGGAAAGCGCCAGGCCCCCCAGATCGAAATTGGCCTGCATCGAGCCCGAAACGCCGAAGTAGTCGACGTTCAGCGCAGTGCCGATCAGGTTCGACAGTGAAGGATTCAGCGGATCAACCAGGCTCGTCAGCGCATCACCGAGCGGCCCACTGGGGACCAGCTCTTTGGCGACGAGCGTGATGGCGCCGGGGGTGGTGGCGTTACCGGTCTGCTCGATATCGAACCAGACGTCCTGGTGCAAGCCAAACAGACCGGTGGCATTCGCGAACTTGCCGACCACGCTGTCATAGGTCATCACCTCAAAGCGGTCGCCCGCCTTGGGCTGGAAACCGTTCCAGAGCTTCAGGTCGAGCTTGCCACCAAGCACCGCCTGTCCGTCAACGTCGATCCGATCGAATTCGTTGTTGGCGCCCTGAGCACCAGTCGCAGGCGTTGTCCCGCCCAGCTCGATCTCGACGGTGGAGGTCGGCTGCAGGGACAGCCCGCCGGTGTAGGTTTGAAAGCCCGGCGAGTAGCCTGGGCTGATGAGGCCAAGGTTGACGAGAGAACCCTCGAGCCGGCCGCTGCCGCCCAGAGTCTTACCCTCGGCAAGCGTGAAATCACCGCGGTTGAGCCCCGCGAGCTCGAGCTTGGCCAGGTCGTAGCGCTCTGCCGCTCCCGGCTGAATGAGTTCCTGCGGCTCAAGTGAGAACAGGGTACGGTCGGACTGCGCCGAAACCGGCTCCGTGTCAGGTAGCGCCGTCCAGCCCGGCTGCTCTGCCACCGACTCGCCCTGGGCCCACCCCGAATTCAGGCTCTGCAGCGCCGCGCTCCCCAGCACGACCTGTTGATCCGCTCCGACTCCGACCAGCAATTCCTGGGACTGCCCCGCCAGCGACGGCTCATTGGCCGCTTCGAGCACCGCACGCTGCGCCGTCAGCGCGTCGGCTTCGAGAAAGAGCGGCCGAACCCCGGCCGACAGAGGCAGGAGTGAGGGCGCTGGACCAACCAGCGAGGCGGTTTCGCCCTCGTCGGTGGCCGAGAAGTCATGGAACCCGGGGACGGCTTGCTCGCGCTCCCGGTCGTTCATCACGATCACTGGCATCGCCGCCGTCAACGGATCGGCCGAAAGGAGCACTCTCGGCTCCAGTGGCTCGACCCGGAAAGCGTCTTTAACCAGGCGTGAAAGAGAGGATTTCTTCTTCACTGAGTGCTACTCGTCGGTGCTGGACGTTCGAAAAAAGAGCGAAAACGCTTTTTGCGGTCCTGTCGGCGAGGACCGCAAAAAACGCAAGCCATTGAATTTGCAGGAAATCTATTCAACCCACGCAAACTCCGGACGCTCTTGGGGAACGTCGATTGTAGGTCCGGAACCGGGGGAAGTGATGACTAAAACTGACGGCGCGGCGCTGAGAGAAAACACTCGACCAAAGGGCCTATCTCCCAGCTCATGCGCGGGGCGGAACTAGCCGCCTGACGGCGGGGACGGCGGAGGCGCTGCACCCGTGTGCCGGCAACGAGTGTGCCAACGCCAGGCCCAGATGATGTAGCCCGAGAAGCCGTAGGCGAGGAACAGCAGGAAGAGGATCAAGGGCGGGTCCGAGCTCACCAGCACGAACACGAGCACCAACCCCAGGACGAAGGCGAAGGGGACGCTGCGCCGAAGGTCGAAATCCTTAAAACTGTAAAACGGCGCATTCGAGACCATGGACAAACCGGCATAGACCGTCACCAACCAGGCCAGCCAGCCAAGGTCTGCACCGCTCGCCGAGATCCAGCGCGATTCACGCAAGTCGGTTGCGACCCAGATCAGCCCTGCGACGAGCGCAGCGGCCGCCGGACTTGGCAATCCCTGAAAAAACCGCCGATCGACGACCCCGATATTGACGTTGAAGCGAGCCAGGCGCAGTGCAGCACCCGCGACGTAGATGAAGGCGGCAATCCAACCCCACTTGCCATACCCCTGTAACGCCCATTCGTAGACGATGAGCGCCGGAGCGACGCCGAACGACACCATATCCGAGAGGCTGTCGTACTGCTCTCCGAAGGCGCTTTGGGTGTTGGTCATGCGCGCGACACGACCGTCGAGTCCGTCGAGCACCATGGCCACAAAGACCGCGATCGCCGCCTGCCCGAAGAGACCGTTCATCGCCTGCACGATCGAAAAAAAACCCGCGAACAGC
>CAZAVT010000189.1:0-7034 GCA_964488395.1 uncultured Burkholderiaceae bacterium
GGTGTGGCGACCACCCTGCATCTCGCGGGTGAAATGCTCAAGAGCGCGGTCGGCGCCCCGAACATGACCCATGTTCCCTACAAAGGCAGCGGCCCGGCACTAAGCGATCTGATGGGGGGGCAGGTCCAGATGATGTTCGACAATCTGGCGACGGCACTACCCCTGATCCAGGGCGGTAAGCTCCGTCCGCTCGCGGTGACCACCCGAACCCGCAGTGCGAAGTTGCCTGACGTGCCGACAATGCTCGAGGCGGGCTTTGACAATTTCGAGGTCAGTGTCTGGTTTGGCCTGTTCGCGCCCGCGGGCACGCCACCGTCGCTGATCGATCGGCTCGCAAAAGAGATGGCCGCAGCCTTGGCCGACCCGGCGGTGGTGGCTCGGCTCGATCCGCTCAACGTCGATGTGATGAAAAGCGAGAGTCCCGCGAGGATGGGAGCCTTCTTCAAGGCCGACGTCGATCGTTGGAAGAGGGCCGTCGCCGAGGCCAAGCTCAAGCTCGACGGCAACTGACTAGGGCCTTAGCACGATCTTGCCGATATGCGCGCTCGACTCGAGGCGCCGGTGTGCGTCGGCGGCCTGCGCCAGTGGATAGACCGTGTCAATCACCGGGCTGATCAGCCCCGCGGAGAGCTTAGGCCACACGCGCTGCTCGAGCGCGGCGACGATGGCGGCTTTTTGCTCGATCGACTGGCCGCGCAGCGATACGCCGGTCACGACCAATCGCTCGTACATGATGCGCAGCATGTCCACGGTGACATTCAACTGCTGACTCATGCGGCCGACGAAGACCAGGCGGCCGTCGGTCGCGAGCAGGCGGACGTTCTTCGGAACATAGTCGCCAGCCACAATGTCGATGATCACGTCGACGCCTCGTCCGTCCGTCTCTTCACGAACCACCGTCTCAAAATCTTCGGTGCGGTAATTGATCGCGCGGGTCGCGCCGATCTGCTCGCAGGCCTCGCATTTCTGCGCTGAACCGGCGGTCACGAAAATCTGCCTGGCCCCGTCGGCCTTGGCCAGCATGATCGCGGTCGTGCCAATGCCGCTCGATCCGCCGTGGATCAGGATCGACTCGCCGGACTGGTATCGGCCTCGATCGTAGAGGGCCGTCCAGACCGTGCAAAAGGTCTCCATGGTCGCACCCCCCCGAACCATGTCGAAGCCTGAGGGCAGGGGCAGCACCTGAACCTCGGGCGCAGTGCAGTACTCTGCGTAGCCGCCGCCTCGGACCAAAGCGCAGACCTTGTCCCCTGGCCGGTATCGCGAGGTGCCGGGCCCAGCCTCGACCACTTCGCCCGCGAACTCGACGCCCGGAATGTCGGTCGTTCCCGCAGGTGGGCGGTAGATCCCCAGACGCTGAAAGACGTCGACGCGATTGACGCCCGCTGCGGCAATCTTGATGAGGACCTCGCCCTGACCCGGCACCGGGACGGGGCGCTGTACCAGTCGCAACCTGTCAGGCCCGCCATCGGCGGTGATTTCAATCGCATTCATGATCTTGACGCTCCGCTGCTTGATGCTGTCGCTTGCTCAGTCCTTTGGCGTCCATACCACCCGGTCATCGACCGCATAAAGTCCGCATGGGGGGCCCGATGCGTTCTTGCTGCAGGTTTGCAAGGCTCGTTCCTCGGGGTTCACGCCTCCGCTTGCCCAACCCCAGGCCCGGCCGTTGCTTGCGAAAGCGCGGGGCGCAGCTCTTTCGAGAAAGCTTCGGTAGCCCTCGCGGCAGCGATCAGACTGACAGGGCACGGCCGCGAGGTCGTCGATCAGTGCGTGGCCGCTCTCAGGAGGCAGGTTGCGCCGTTGTGCCTCGTTCAGCGCGCTGAAGCGCGGCTGAACCACCTCGGTCGGCAGTCCGAGGGCCGCCATGAAGCGTGTCGTAGGCCCTTGCCAGATCGCCTCGCCCGCCCGAGAACCGAACATCCCATGAGCGTCCTTGCCGAAGCGTCCGAACGCAATGAGCTCGGTGCGTGGATTGCCCGCGCTGTAGCGATCGTGCATCGCGCGCCAGGTCGACGGACTGAAATAGCTATCGTTGTCGCCATAGAACCAGAGGCTTGGGACTCGGGTCTGCCCGCCGTAAGCCGCAGCCGCCCGAGCAAGACCGCCCTCCCAGTCGGCGCAGCCAGTCTGGCGCAGGCCTCCTGCAAAGTTGATGACGCCCATCACCCCGGGGTGGTTGAGACTGCCCATGGCGAGTGAGGTCCATCCGCCATGCGACTGTCCCAGGATGAGGACGCGGCTCGTGTCCGCCCATGCTTGCTCAGTCGCCCATCGGAGCACTGACTGCACATCCTCGGCCTGGGAGCGTCCGTTGCTTTCGATATTGCAGCCGCCACCGATGTACTGCCCGCCCGAGCGGGAAAATCCGCTTCGCATCGGTGCGATCACGGCATAGCCGCGGGCCAGAAAGAATCGCGCAGCCGAAACCGGTCGGTAACGCGGCTGGAACTTCGGGTCACCCTCCTGCTTGCCATGATTGACAACGACCAGCGGGAATGGGCCTGGTCCATCGGGTCTGAAGACCGTCACCTCCAGATCGATGGTGAACATCAGGACCTTTTTGGGAACGGTGATCACCATTTCATTCAGGCTGCTGTCGCCCGGGGGCGTTTGCGCGACCGCGATGGCGTGGGCTGCGATCATCAGGCAGGCCACCCAGCGCATGCTCAGGGCAAAGAGGCGGCTCGCCAGGGCTTCCAATTGCCCCTTGCGATCCCAAGGTTGGGCGGCCATACTGTGGCTCCGAAAAAAATGACGTATCAGCGGCATCCGTTGGGTCGCGATCGCGTCCATGGGAGACCCCGATGAAATGCCTATGCCTCGCAGCACGGCTTCTATTGTCTGGCCTATTGGGTCTCTTCGCCATGGCTTTGGGGCCATGGGTCGCACATGCGCAAACTTACCCCGATCGCGCGCTGCGCGCCGTTGTGCCATTCCCGCCGGGTGGTGGCACCGATATCTTCGGGCGACTGATTGCGCAGCACCTCGCCAAAGCACTTGCCCAACCGGTGGTGATCGAAAATCGGGCGGGCGCCAACGGCAACATCGGAATGGAGCTGGTCGCACGTTCAGCGCCGGATGGCTACACCTTGCTGATGAATTCCAGCGCGGCCACAGTCAATCCGGCGCTACATCGCAAGCTGCGCTTTGACGCGCTCGCAGACCTGATCCCGGTCGCGGTGGTCTGCGAGTACTACAACGTTATCGTGATCAATCCGCAACGCAATCCGGTCAACACCCTCGGCGAGTTCGTGGCGCACATCCGTCGCAACCCCGGCAAGATCAATGCGGCGGCCGGCGGGACGACGCTACCGATCGACATGTTTCGGATCCAGAACCAGTTCGATTTCGTGACCGTACCCTACAAGGGCGCGAGTGATGCGATTCTCGCTCTCCTGCAGGGAGACGCCGATTTTATGATCGTGAACACACCTGCGATCATCGGGCATATGCAGGCCGGCAAGCTGAGGGCACTTGCCGTCACCGCACCGGCTCGCCAGTCGGACATCCCTGAGGTTCCGACCACCCGTGAAGCGGGCATGCCTGACTACAACTACGGCAGCTTCTTCGGCGTTTATGTGCAGGCCGGCACGCCGCCGCGTCTCGTCGAGCGACTCAACGCAGCCATCAATCAGATCACCCGCCAGCCTGAAGTGATCGAAGCCCTGGCCCGTGGCGGTGCGCAGGCGGTGCAGATGAACCCAGCAGATTCGATGGCTCGCTACCGTGACGAGATCCATCGACTTCGCGATTTGGTAGCCAAGGCCGGCATCGAGTATCTCGATTGATTTACGCTTGACCCAGAGGCTGTTGACAATGCCCGAAGCTCTCGTCGTCGCCGACGATCTATGGTTTCCTGAGGGGCCGATTTGGCGGCCCGACGGCAGCCTACTCGTGGTCGAGATCCGGCGCCAGACCCTGACCCTCATCAGTCCGCGAGGCGACAAGACCATCGTGGCCCACCTCGGTGGTGGCCCGAATGGCGCGGCCATCGGGCCCGACGGCCACTGCTACGTTGCCAACAATGGCGGTTTTCGCTGGCATCAGCGTGCCGATGGCGCCTGGATGACGGCTGGAGCGGCAGAGGACTACGTCACCGGCCGCATCGAGCGCGTCGACCTGCGCACGGGCAGGGCGGACGTGCTCTATGACCGTTGCGGGGATCAGCCGATTCGAGGCGCCAACGACCTGGTCTTTGATGCACACGGCGGTTTCTATTTCAGCGATCCCGGCAAGACCCGCGCCCGCGATTCAGACCGCGGCGCGGTCTACTACGCCTTGGCGGACGGCTCCATGATTCGGCCTTTGATCTTTCCGATCAGCCGCCCCAACGGTGTGGGGTTGTCACCAGACGGCCAGACGCTCTACGTTTCCGAGACCGAAACCGCACGGCTCTGGGCCTTCGCGCTCGCCGGTCCGGGAGTTCTGGCCAGCCCCGGCGAACCGGTGCATCGCTCGCCACACGGTGGACGACTGCTGCACCAGAGTCCGGTCTATGCGCGTTTCGACTCGCTTGCCGTAGAGGCCGACGGCCGAGTCTGCGTCGGCAATCTCGATCGCGGCGGGGTCACGGTTTGTGCGCCTGATGGCGCACCCGCCGAATTCGTCCCGATCGAGGGTGACACGCATCTCACTAATCTCTGCTTTGGGGGCGAGGGCCTGCGCACCGCCTATCTCACCCAGTCCTACGCGGGGCGCCTGGTGGCCGTTGCCTGGCCGCGACCCGGGCTGCGACTTCACTTCGACTGAACGGGAGACGGCTCATGCAGCGTCGACAGCTTTTGACAGGCGCGGGCGCGCTTCTCTCTGGGATCGCTGGTAGCGCTTGGGCCCAGACCACGGTGACGGGCGACGCCCGACCGATCGTGCTGGTGGTTCCCTTTGCGCCGGGCGGTGCGACCGACGCCATCGGTCGTCTTTTGGGGCGACGAGTCGGCGAGCTTGTCGGTCAACCCGTCGTGGTCGAAAACCGACCCGGCGCCGGTGGCACGATCGGGATCGGCCACGTGGCGCGTGCTCAGCCAGGTTCGCGAACCTTGGTGCTGGTGAATGCGCTCCAGCACACGTCCGCTGCGTCGCTCTACACCGATTTACGCTACGACGCGGTCACGAGTTTTTCGCCGATCGCCACGATCGGCTCATTACGCTATATCCTGGTCGTTCATCCGTCCTCCTCGGCCACCCGTGCCGATGAGTGGGTCGCTGAGGTCCGGCGGCAGCCGGGCAAGTTCACCTACGCCTCTGCCGGAGTTGGGAGCGCTCCCCATCTGGTGATGGCCTACTTTGCGAGCTTGCACAAGCTCGACATGGTCCATGTGCCCTACAAGGGCAGTGCGCCGGCGATGACCGATCTGGCGGCCAATGTGGTGAATGCGGCCATGGACAACGTCGCAGCCGTCCCCTTCATCCGCTCGGGTCGTCTTCGAGCGCTGGCGATTTCAGGCGAGCAACGAATGCCCTCGCTCCCCGAGGTGCCGACCTTCGACGAGTCTGGCGCGCCAGGCTTTTCGGTCTCTGGCACTTGGGGGCTGCTTGGCCCGGCTGGCATGCCACGCTCTGAGATCACGCTTGTCGCGCAGGCGATCCGTCAAGCGCTTCAGGATCCTGCAGTGATCGAACAATTGATGTCCCAAGGCATCACCCCGGAGTTTGGAAGCGCTGAGGATTTTGGCGCGACCCTGGCTCAGGAAACTGCCCGCTGGCGGGCGCTGATCACCCAAGCCGGTATCCGCCTTTGAGACGGATCCGGACCGATCGATGGCTCGGGGCGGTCCATTGAACGCTTGACGTCTCGAGTCATTGAGGAGAGCACGATGCGCTGGATCCGTTTCACCCAAGAGGGCCGTACACGCTACGGGATCGCCGAGGGACAGGAGGTGATCGAGGTCAGTGGCGACCCGTTTTCCGGGTATGAGCGGACGGGGGCGAAATATGAGTTGGTCGACGTTCAGCTCGAGGTTCCGGTAGTTCCTGCGACTTTTTATGCTGCGGGTCGCAATTACGTGGCGCATATGGCTGCATCGGGAAAGGCCGTCCTTGCGAAGCCGGATATTGGCTATCGAGCGGTCAATGCCCTGGTGGCGCATGGGCAGCCTGTCGTCATTCCCTATGACGCGACCGAGCGGATCGTCTACGAAGGCGAACTGGTTGCGGTGATCGGTCGGAAGTGCAAGCGCGTGAGTGAAGCCGAGGCACTCGACTACGTGCTCGGCTACACCATCGGCAATGATGTGTCCGAGCGTTCCTGGCAGAGCGAAGATGCGACTTTCTGGCGCTGCAAGAATACGGATACCTTCAAGCCGATGGGGCCCTGGATCGAGACTGACGTAGAGCTCGATCGTCTCGAGACCATTGTTCGCCTCAATGGGTCGGAAATGATACGGTTCAAGACCAACGACATGGTGTTTGGTGTTGCGCGTTTCATCAGCACCATGTCGAAGTATCTGACGCTGTATCCGGGTGACGTGATCTGGCTGGGTACCGACGGGACCTCGCCCAATATCAAGCAGGGCGATGTCGTTGAGATCGAGATCACCGGCCTGGGGACCTTGCGCAACCCCTTCATCCGTGAGGCGCCGCCCGCCTAGGCGTTGTCTGAGCGGGTGACCTTATCCCCGAACGACCGATCGGGGTGTGCGACCGGCTGCGAAGTCAACGAGGCAACCTAGCCCCTCGCGCGCGATCGCGTCGAAACACTCATCGGTCCAGCACAGGGCATGGGGGGTAACGATGACCTGCTCCATCGAAAGGAGCGGATGATCGGCTGCAATTGGCTCCTGCTCAAAGACGTCCAGACCAGCCCCGGCGATGGTTCCCTGACGCAGGGCTTTGATCAACGCCGCCTCGTCAGCGACCGCGCCACGGGCGACGTTGATGAAGTAGGCGCTGGGTTTCATCTGGGCAAAACGCTGCGCGTTCATCAGGTGGCGGGTCTGCTCATTCAGGATGCAGCAGGCCACGACAAAGTCCGAGCGCTGCAGCAGATCGTCGAGCGGGACCAGCTCGGCGCCTAGCGCCTTGATCGCCTGCGC
>CAZAVT010000190.1:0-6222 GCA_964488395.1 uncultured Burkholderiaceae bacterium
ATTCGAAATCGCCCGTTGCCTTGTGCAGGCATGAGATGTTGTCCCACATCACGAGATCCCCGACCCGCCAGCGATGCCGATAGATGAACTGCGGCTGCAGCACATGCTGATGAACCGCCTCGAGGATCTCGGCGGACTCCTCGTCGGAAACACCAACGATCCGCTCGATGGCCTCTTCGGAAAAGTAGATGCACTTGCGACCCGAGCGGGGGTGAATCTTGACGAGAGGATGCTCCTGAGTCACGTTTTTGCGCCGACGCTGCTCACGCTCCTGCTGCTCGCGCGGCAGCTCGCCAGTCACCGGATCGCGGGGCGTTCGAGCCAGACGCGCTGAGTGATAGGCCTCGGAGCTGAACAGGGCGCGCTTGCCGTGGATCCGCGCCCGCAGATCGTCGGGCAGCGCATCGTAAGCGGCCGAAGTACTCGCAAAGTAGGTGTCGCCCAGTGGCTCGCCCTGCTCGTCGTGCGGCACCGCAATCGCGTACAGGATCGAACCCCGCGGCGGATTGGCCGTCACCCACATGTCGGTATGCCAATAGCGTCCAGCGTCGGCCAGGCCCACCTCGCGACCCTCCCGGATCTCGTTGGAGACCATGAAGATCTCGGGGTGCTGCGCCATGTTGTAGCGCCCGTCGATGTACTCGGTGAGAGGACCGAAGCGCTTGGAAAAGGCGATCTGGTCCTCTGGGGCGAGATGCTGATCACGAATCACGATCACGCCATACTGATCGTAAGCGGACTCGATCCGCTGAAAATCCGCATCCGAGAGGCGGGTCAGATCGACCCCGCGGATTTCGTGCCCGAGGGGGGCATCGACGTGAGCAATTGAGAAGGACATGGGGGCTCCGGGGTGAGGATCGTGGCAGTGAGCCAGGCTGAATCGATCGGGATCACTGAGGTTCGACGCCAGCAGCCTCGAAGATCCGACGCCACTTGGCGCTTTCCGAAATCTGAAACTTCATCAGCTCGTCCGAGGTGGTCGGAAATTCGACGTTGCCGCTCTTCAACATGTAGTCCTTGACCTTGGGTGTGTTGAGTGCAGCCACAAAGATCTGATTGAGCCGATCCACAATGGGCTGGGGCGTACCGGCCGGCACCCAGGCGGCATTCCAGAAGGTCAGTTCATAACCTTCGACACCGGCCTCGTGCAGCGTCGGCACCTGGGGAAGGCTTGGCGCGCGGCGGCTCCCGGTCACTCCGAGCGCTCGCAGCTTGCCTTCCTCGATCAGGGTCTGCACGGTACCGAGGTTGCTGGTCATCATGTCCAGACTACCGCCCAGGATGTCGAGACTGACCTGGGGGCTGGTCTTGTAGGGAACATTGCGAATGTCGATCCCGGCCATCAGCTTGTAGAGCTCCATCGCTGCGTGACTCGATGAACTGCCCGCCCCATAGGTCATCTTGCCCGGGTTGGCCTTGGCATAGGCGGTCAACTCGGCCAGCGTCTTGGCGGGGATGCCCGGCCGGGTCACCAGCACCAGCATGCCCTGCGAAATACCTGAGATCGGAATGAAGTCCTTGACGTAGTCGTAGGGCAGTTTCTTGTAGAGGCTCTGATTGGCCGCGTGGGTCGAATTGGTGCCAATGAACACGGTATAACCGTCTCCAGGCTGCTTGGCGACATAGTCAGCACCCAGAATGCCGTTAGCGCCTGGCTTGGTGTCGATCACGATCGGCTGGCTCACCATGGGCGTCATCTCGTTGACGATGATCCGCGCCGTGGTCTCGGGAAAGCCTTTGCAGCAGACGATGAAACGAATGGGCTTGCTCGGCCAGGCCTGCTGAGCGTGAGCGGCGCTGCAAAGAGCCATGACCAGCGATGCGGTCAGGCTCAGGACGATTCGTTTCATCACGGACTCCCTGGACGCTTGTCGTTTAGCTCCATGCTAGCCCCGTAGGGCCCGCCCGGCAACGGTGCAGCAACCGGAGCAAAACGGCGCTGACGGTGACGACAGCCCCCGCAGAGCACGGTCCCCTCAAGAGGGGCTCAAACGACCTTCGATCTCAGATCGCCTTGGCAGCCCTCACCGCCAGCCGCGAGCCGACATCGACCAGCCTGCACCACATCGCCAGGACGGGGCTCGCGGTAAGGGGAGCCTGCGCTTCAGGGGGGGAGCCAATCGCCGGGTCAGGCCTGAGCAGATCCAGCGCCTCATCGCGGTGCCGACATTCGTCCGCGCGAAAGGATTCCAGAATCGTCAGGAGAATCGCCCCGCCCGACCCGGTCGCCGCGCACTCGCCCTGCGCACAGGGCGAAGCGGCTAGCGCATCGAGCGGCATCGGCGCTGTGCACAGGCGATTGTCTGGCGATTCGCCAGCGGCCGCCATCAAATCCCGCAGTTGCTCGATCTGCTCGGCATAGTGGCGATCGACAAATCGCTCGACCGCGGCAATCGTCGCCAAGATCCAGCGCCGGCCGCCCATCGCTGCGATTGCGCCGGTGAGCGCACCCGCGCCCCGCCAGAGCGGAAGTAGCCAGCTGCGCTCGCGCCAAGGCAAGAGTCGCTCCATCGCTTCCAGATGGATTTTCTCCTGTCGCGCGTGCTCCTCGAGCAGGGGTCGAATCTGCCGGTCGCGCGATAACGCCAGCATTGCCCGGTAAATCCAGACCGCACCGGTCTCTCCCGCATGGTCGGAACGAATCGCGGGTGTCATGACGGCTGGAAAGGCCGCGGCCCGAGTCAGCCCTCCCACCAAACGCTGCAGCCTCGGCCGGATGCGCAGGAAGAGCGCGTAGACAGCGTCCATCAGCCGCAGGCCACCCGGTATACGGCCGACCAACGCAACCGTCTTCCAGAAGAGGCCCAGCCGCTGCCAGACCCTCGTAAAAGCGGATGCCCCTGAGAACCAGCCACCCTCGGTGCTGTGCACGTGAAAACGCGCCATCAGAGCAGCATGGGTCGGCTGAACCCCGCGACTGTCACGCGGTACGACCAGTCCAGGTGCCGACAGATCGTGCCAGGCAATATCACCGGGCGATTGCCGGCGATAGACCGCGACCTCGCGCACGCACATCGGACAGGAACCGTCGTAAAACACGCTGAGGACGGGGCGGCTGACAGCGCCTGTGCGTTCCGGGGCCGTCATCGGTTGGTGATGGGAGAGCGATCCATCCGGTGAGCATAGCCCAGCGCCGCGAGACCCCTGAGTGCAGGCCCTACTCACCGCCAGGGGCGATCGACGTTCAAGCGCGAGGCGTCGAGCGGTTCGATCGAACACACCCCCGGAGCCCCCATGGCTTTACAGTTTTTATGTCAATGATTGATTACAGTGGCATTCGCCGTGCACACGATCGCCGGCCGAGTATTTCCGGGACCTGCCCGCGATCGGCGACCGAACGTCTGAGCAACGCCATCCCCAAAGGAACCTCCGTGAACACCTGGATCGTCCTCTTCCTGCTCTTCGGGGCCGCCTTCGGACTTGCATCGTTTTCGAACCGACATCTGTTCAGCGAAGGGCCGACCCAAGCCGACCCCGGTCCTGCCCTGGCCAGCGCTGGCAGTCGCATCTTCTGGCTGCTGGTCTGTACCTTCTTATGGCCGATCATGCTGCTCGCCGGGCTGAACTCGGCGCGCATCCTCGCGCGCCGCAGGCGTCAGCAAGCCGCGACGTCGGGCTCATAAGGCGCCGCCCGGCGCGCCAGTCGAGGTCTCACTCAGGGATGAGAAGCGCGGGAGACAGGCGCTCCCAGAACGCGCACCGGTGCCGCGACCTCGCATCGAACGTCTCGATACGGTCGGGCCGAAAACGCATCACCTGATCGAGTCCATCCGAACCGATCGGCCGCCATCCCGGCGTGTCGGCGGTCACCGGACTCCCAGTCCGGACAAACTGCGCCCACACCTGGACCAACTGGTCAGCGAGTCGCTGCGACTTCGCTGGCAGATCAGGGGCATTGATGGCGGCAGTGTTCGAGAGGTTTGGGAACAGGCTATTCAGCTCTGATGAGTGAACCGCACCGAGTTCCATCCGGGGGTCCTTGCCTGGCGCGATGCCTACCCCGAGAACGGGCGCATCAGGGTCGGCAAACTGCCAGCGCCAGACCACGCTGCCGAGCTGGCTCAAGACCCGACCTGCCTGGGATACGGCGCAATTGTTCAGGCCCGCGACCGGCGTGTAGTCGGAGAACATCGAGCCGAGCTGGCTCGCGGTCGCCACACCCGCCGGGAAATACTCGTCGATCAGGGTCTGCAGTTCGGCCTGGGTCCAGGCCCGCGGACTGCCGGGTGGACGCTGGGGATCCAGGCCATAGTAGATCTGGAGATAGCTCGATGTCATCTGCGCCGCCGTCACACGGGCAGGGTCGGGCAGCAATCCACCCAGGACATCGTAGGCAACATATAGGCGCAGCTCATCCTCGGTCCCACCCAGCAGGAAGGGCACCCGATGCAGGTGAGCCGCGACCTCGCCCCTGGAAAAGGCCTTCAGGCTCACAGGACTGCCAGGGCCACCATCAATCTTGGGAGAAAACGGAAACACCGGTTGCTCGGCGGCCACCTTTTCCTGGGCCGCCAGCAACTCGGTCAGCGGCTTGCCGCGCAGACAGGCGAGTTCCTCGGCGCTCCCCGGTCGAGCCGGCTCAAAGCACCCCGTCCGCTCAGCCATCAGCTGCCAGGTCGGCTTGAAGAGCGCGTGCTGGATCGTCGAGTCATACCGCAGTGCGCTTGCCAAGGGCTGCCAGGGGTAGAGGCAACCGTAGCTCGCCGCAATGGCCTGATGGAAGAGCCCTCGGGAAGACTCGCCGCCCAGCAGGTGCAGGCAAACCGAGGCCGCACCGGCCGATTCGCCGGCAATCGTGACCCGCGCCGGATCCCCCTGAAAGGCGCTGATGTGCTGCTGTACCCAACGAAGCGCGAGTCGCTGGTCTTCCAGACCGAGATTGCCGTTGGACGGATCACCCGCAAGCGCCGGATGAGCCATGAAGCCGAGCGCGCCGACCCGATAGTTGATTGACACAACGATGATCCGTCCCTCGCGCGCGAGCTTGTCCAATCGGTAGAGGTTGGATGAACCCCCTACGAATCCGCCCCCTGGGAGGTAGACCATCACCGGGAGTCGCTCGCCCGGCGCGAGATCACGGGGGACGCTCACGTTCAGCGTGAGGCAGTCCTCAACAAGGCTCTGCTCGGTCAGGTCGAACCGCGCGGTCTGAGGGCAGGCGGCCCCAAACCGCTCGGCATCGAGCGGGCTCGACCAGGGCTGGACCGGACGCGCGCGCGTCCATCGATCCTGGGTCCGCAGCGGCTCGGCAAAGGGGATGCCACGATATTCGTGGACTCCGTGGCGCAGGACACCGATCACTTTGCCCAGGGTCGTATCGACGACCGGTCGGGCTACCCCGCCTTGGGCGACGGCAAGGTCGAGGGCACCCACGGCCCACAGACCGGCCCCCATGACCAACCCAAGAAGCAGCTGTCCCCAGCGAAGGCACCTGCGAGAGAACACGGTCTGAAGCCTCAAGGCGATCTCCCTCCGTTCATGAAACGCTCAAGGACCTGCGCTCAGCGGGCCTTGGCCGCGCTCAGCACCGGGTGCGTAAACAGGTAGTGCGTGGACACCAGCGGTTTGTGGCAGGCCAGGCACTCGCCTTGGCTGAAGCCCGGCCGTGGCTTGCCGTCCTGGGTGAAGACCGCGTACTGCCAATCGCCATTACGCAACATCGGCGCAATCGCCTCACCCCAGCCTTGACCGACCCCCATGGCCGTGTAAAAGAGCAGTCGGTCCGCCTCGAAGAATCCATCGGCACCCATGATCGGATGCTTGTCCGTGTCGAGTTTCGCGGCGTGGACTTCGACGAGCACCGTGGAACCATCAGCCGGGACGCGTCCAGCCGCAAGATCACTCAGCAACTGGGGACTCGCGAAGAACCGTCGGACCTGTCGGGTCGCCGGGAAATTCATCGTCAGATACATCGTGTAGCGCTCGCGATAGTCGGCCGGGAAGGCGAGCACACTGCCGGCCAGCGATGGCAGTGGCGCTGAGCGAGCCGGCTCACCGGCGACCGGCCCGGCCATTGCCGCGTAATGAGCGGCCAGAGGGCGAAGATCGGCCTCCGAGAGCTGCCCTGCAATCGCGTTCATCACGCCGTTCTTGCGACTGCCGTCGCGCAAGGCCCGCAGCTGGCTCTCGAGGTAGGCGACCCGCTGACCGGCGAGATGGGGAATCGTGTCGCTGATACTGAGACCGTTGCGCCCATGACAGGCGGCGCAAACCGTCTCCGCC
>CAZAVT010000190.1:6232-7017 GCA_964488395.1 uncultured Burkholderiaceae bacterium
GATCGCGCTGAGCAGCACGCCTGCGGCGCCTGAGCGAGCCGGGCGGCGGAGCACCCACCCTGGCGTGAAAGGGGATCGATCGGTCATGGCTCAGCTCCTGGAGTCGGGTTGGAGGGCTCAGGCAGCGACTGCCGCATCGAGCGCTTGGTCGATGTCCCACAGAATGTCATCGATCGTCTCGAGCCCAACCGATATCCGAATCAGCTCAGGGGTCACACCGGCCGCGCTCAATTGCTCGGGCTCGAGCTGGCGGTGCGTGGTGCTGGCTGGATGACTCACCAGCGTACGGGTATCGCCAATATTGACCAGATGGCTCATCAGCCGCACACGTTCGATGAAGCGCATGCCCGCCTGAGCCCCCCCGCGGATGCCAAAGGCCAGCAGCCCCGAGCCGCCGCGCATCTGACGGCGGGCCAGCGCCTGTTGCGGATGACTCTCGAGCCATGGGTAGTGAACGAAGCTCACGCGCGGATCGGCACTGAGGAAGCGGGCGACCGCGAGCGCGTTGTCGCAGTGGCGCTGCATGCGAAGCGGCAGCGTCTCAATGCCCTGGAGGATCTGCCAGGCACTGGTCGGCGCGAGCGCCGCGCCGTAGACCCTGAGCGTCTCCATCCGGCAGCGCATCGTGAAGCCAAAATCGCCAAAAGTCTCGTACCAACGCACGCCATGGTAGCCCGCCGAGGGCTCGGTCATGCCCGGGAATCGACCGTTGTCCCAGGGAAAGCGACCAGACTCCACGACCACGCCCGCGAGCGTCGTGCCATGACCGCCGAGATATTTGGTCG
>CAZAVT010000191.1:0-7006 GCA_964488395.1 uncultured Burkholderiaceae bacterium
CGCGCAATGATCGCGAGCTGCGAGCAGGCGTTGCACGAACGGGTCGACGCCTTCTATGCGGCGGGTGCGGCAGGCGCGGGGCCCGCCGGACGACGTAACTTCAAGCAGGACGTGATCGATGGGCTGCGCGAGCACGCCCGCGGGATCCTGCTGAATGACCAGTCCATCGCCGGGGGCGTCGAGCGGGAGCGATGCGCAGCCATGGCCGAGCGGATCGTTGCCGCATGCACGAAGGTCGTGAGCATCGATCACACTGGCCGCCTTACCGCTGTCAAGGGTCGCGATCTCGAGACCCAGATCGCCCTGCCCGGCGGCGGACCGGCTCGCGGGCAGGCGCCCCGGCTCGCCGAAGCCCTCAAGAAGGCATTCACCGAGGCGCTGGCGACCGAACTGCGTGCGGCCAACCGCGCGGGGGTATCGCTGGTACCAAGCCGCTCGGGTTTCTCGGCCGCGCTCAACCGGACGGTCGTGCCGGGACTCGTCAGCAGCCGGCATCAGGTGAGTCAGGCCAATCGAGCCGCCGTTGCCGCTGCGCTCGCAGGCCAATTGCCGCAACCGTCCAGTCTGCAGGGCTGGGAAGACTCCGCCGACGCCGGAATCGAGCTGCACCAGCTGATCGACGATCAGGCGGCCGAGCTCGCGCAGGCGGCGGCGCTACGCAAACTCATGCGTCGCGATCCCGAGGCGCTGCTCCTCGCCTTCGTCCGGACCCTGCGGGACCTGGATCGCTCAGGTGACACCGACACGCGCGACCAGATGCGCCAAGATCTCCTCGACTTCGGGGTCACAGAAGCCACGCTCAAAAAGGTGGTTCAGGCCGAGGACGACGTACAAATCAGCGCGGCGGTGGGCCTGGTCAGTCGAGAACTTTCCTTTCTGAGCTGAAGCCATGCCGCAATCCCTGCAGGACCCTACCCTCGCCCTCTTGTCGCAGTACCTGAGCGACAGTGGCTTCCCGGTATCGGTCCACTGGCCCGAGCCGGCGGCGCCCCTCGAGTGGCTCGAAACCACGATCCCCGACGTGCTCGCCGATCAGGCGATGGCGCTGCGCCTGATGACGCTCGAGTCGCTCATGAGTCCCGCGCAGTCACCCGAAGACCCGGAGCAGGGTGATGACGATGATGACGAGGAACTTCCCCCGATGTCGCTCGTCCGCATCGATGCCCTGTTGCCGCTTGCGATCGACTGGGAGCAGTTGCCGCTCACGCTCGCTGCGATCGAAGCGATGAACGATCTCCTGCCCTTTGGTGGGATCAGCCTGCGCCCGCAGGCCGCCTGCTGGGCCTGGCAGTACACGCTTCCCGCCCCCGATCTGGGATCGGCCGCGGCGCTCGCGATGCGGGTGATCGAAAGCCTGCGTTTCTATATCGAGGCCCTGGCACCGACCGTGGCCGCTGCCCTGGAGGGTCGGGCCGAGCCCGGCTCGATCGGCCCCAAACTGCGCGCGATGCTGGGCGAATTTGCTCAAGCGCTCGAGGCAGACGACGAGGCCGACCCCAGGGCTGCCGATCACCCGATCGGCCGAGCCTGATGCAGAGCCTTCAGCCCTTTGTCGAGGCCCTGTCGGCGAGCTTGGGCAGTCCGCTCACCTTGGGCGCCGAAGGAACCGTCGAACTGCAGTTCGAGGAGGGATTCGCCGTGACACTCGAGGCGGTCTCCGAAGACCGCTTCTACCTGTATTCGGTGCTGGGTCCTGCGCCACAGGAGGGACCAGCACTACGACGTCTCCTGGAGGCGCAGTGTTTCGGCATGGGTACGGGCAATGCCGCGTTTGCCATCGACCCGATCCGAGACGAGTTGCTGGTGATGCGGTCGATCGAGATCGCGCGCTGGCAGCCGCACGAAATGCCGGCGATCCTCGCCGAATTTATTCGTGGGGTCACCCGCTGGCGGGAGCCCGCGTCAGCCTCGATCGATGGGATGGAAGTCACGCCTGGGGACGCGGTAGCGCCGATCCATACGACCGATTCGGGTCAGGATGCCCCGCCCGCGCTCAGCGCAGGCCTGATCCAGGCGCTGCGAGTCTAGGCTCAGCCCCGGATGAATCCGCCTCCAAAGCCGGGCGCAACCAGGTCCTGCGCAGACTCACTCGCAGCCTGAGGTGCGCGTGCCGCTGGAGCCGATTCAGCGTCGCCCGCGAGGATCGTCATCAGCGCCTCAGCCCGCTCGATGCCGTCGGCAAGCAGCACCTGAAGTTGGCCGGCATCGGTCCGCACGATCTCGCGAATCGTGTAGAGCAGGATCGTGTCGTCCTGGGTGAGCGTGGCCAGCCAGTCGTGCTCGAAACGCGACGCTTCGTTGATGAGGTGCAACAGCCTCAGCCGGTCCTCGGCGGCACCAGGCCCCTCGTCCAATGGACCAACAGAGACCTCAGCGACCAGTCGCTCGGGCTCGCCGGGGTGCGGCATGATCAGGACCGAATGATCGCCGACCACGAATTCGACCCCTAGCGCGTCGGGCTCGCCCTGCAGGCCCACCGATCGGGCGAACTCGCCAATCAGGGCGACGAACTGGTCGGAAGCAACAGGTACTTCAGTGCTCATGCGGCATTGTCTCGTGTGACATTGAGGACTGCAACCGTAATATCGTCCGATTGGGGATGACCGTTTGCGAACGTCTCGACCTGCTCGAAGATCGAACCGACACAGCGATCGGCACCGAGCAGACCGGAGCCCCCCAGCAGGGCCTTGAGGCGGGCTTCGCCAAACATCTCGCCCGCACCATTGAAGGCTTCAGTGACGCCATCGGTGTAGAGCACGAGCTGATCACCCTCGCCAAGGTTCAGGCTGCGGGTCAGATAGTCGACCGGGTCGATCACGCCCAGCGCAAGATCCGGATCGGTCGGCAATTCTCGAACAGCGCCAGACGCTTCGCGGATCATCGGCGGATTGTGGCCGGCACTGGCGTAACGCAGTTCGCGACGAGCAGGATCATAGACCGCCAGGAAGACCGTGACGAAGAGCTCCAACGGGTTCTGCCCGCAGATCTCGCGATTGGCAAGCGACAGGCAGCGCCCCGGGTCATCCGCATGGTCACGCACCAGACTGTTGATACTGGTGCGGGCAACCGCCATGAAGAAGGCGGCGGCAACACCCTTGCCCGAGACGTCGGCCACCACCAGCGCGACCCGGCCATCGGGCAGACTCACGAAGTCGTAGAAGTCCCCGCCCATGTGGGTCGCCGGCAACATCCGCGCGAACCCGCTGCAACCGGGGATTGCCGGGAAGGCCGCAGGGAGAATGGCCAGCTGCAACCGGCGGGCGAGCTCGAGTTCGGAGTTGATCAGCGTTTGCGCGGCCTCGAGCGCCTGATTCTTGTGGGCGAGCTCGGTCGTGCGTTCGGCGACCAATCCATCAAGGACCAGTTCGCGATTGCGAACCTCGTCGGCCATTCGGCGAAAGACCTTGGCCAATCGACCGATCTCGTCGGTCCGCTGGGCCGGCTCGGCGAGGCGATCGAGCGTGCCGAAGTCGCCCTGCTGCAGGGCCGCCGCCACCTGGGTCACCTGGGTAATGGGTTGTGACAGGCGACGGGCGAAGGTAAATGCAACATAGCCGCCGGCCAGGAAGACAGCAAGGCCGATCAGGATGGACGATCGAACCTGATCGGCGAGCAACTCATCGATGCCCTCGCGCGACACCTGGACCATGAAGCCCCCCAGGCTCGACCCCATCTCGTCGCGGATCGGGTGGTAGACCTCGATCGCGTTGGGTCGGACCTTGGTCGACAAGCGATTGTTGCGGATCACCTCGGTGAGGATCTCTTTTTGCCGGGCGTTGACGGGCGCTCCGATGGCCTCATAGGAACGCTGGCTGACGATGGTGCTGAGATTGGGGTCGACCACCACCATGGCCTTAAGAGCACCGTCACCGACGAGCAGGCTGGCCAGGCGGTCCAGCCCAACCGCCTCGCGGATCGCCCGCATCTCATCGCCCACCAAGCCCACTTGAACAATCCTCGGCTGGTCAACTCCGCCCACACCCGCGTACTTGAAGAGTCGATTATCGATTTCACGTTTGGTGACTGGCTGGACGACCGAGCGCTTTTCCCCGGTGAGCAGCGGCCAGAACGCCGAGGCCTGGGGCTGTTCGGCCTTGTTCGGGCTAAAGGTGAAATCAATGCCCTCGAGCGGTGCGTTGAGGTAAGCCCGCCCCTGCGGGTCGGTGATCCAGATCTCGGAGACAGCGGTCGTATTGATGATGCGCTTGAGGCTGGCACGCAGTTCGGTCGCCGTCTCACCGTGCATTTCGGCCGCGGCGATCCACTCAGCCAGCACTGTGGCGGTCGCAATCATGCCCTGCGCCGCGATCTCCTCGACCTGGTCGGGCAAGGTGCGGGAGACGGAAACGGTCTTGGACAGCACCCGGGCGAGCAGACTGACATCGCGCTCGACCTGCTCAATGAGATTTTGCTTGGCATCCAGAGCCATCCCGGTCACGGTGAGCGTGATCGCGCCCGCCAGAAACGCGGCAAAGGAGACCAGTATGCGGGTACGAAGGGTCCAGCGCATCAACGTCTCCGAGAGGTCGGCAAGAAATCGAAGAGGAATCTAAAGGAGGTGCGAGGGGCTGGTTTGGGGGATGGCCACAGCCCCCAGTGTGGAGCGAGTATAGCGCGGCCCTGGCCCCATCGTGAGCCTGCGAGCTTGCGCACGCGGTTCATTCAGCCCAGCACTGCGAGCTTGGACTTGATGCGCTGGAGGAGCTCGCCGGCCGTCGCATGGTCGATGGCGGTCCCCTGCATCAGGGCGCCCAGGTGGATGGCGAGACTCGATTCCAGCCCGAGCGGGCCACCGGGAGGATCAAAGCGGGCGCCTCGCGCCGCCGCTTGCGCGAGGAGCGCGGCCTGCATCCGACCTTGGGTGGCATCGCTCAGGCGTACAGCAGTCGAGCCGCCAGCCTGCGCACGCAGTGCCAAGCGCATCTGCAGGGCTTGCTGGACGAGACGTTTGCGCTCGGCCGTCTTGGCCGTTTGCCGCTCCTCATCGCGAAGCCGCAGACCGCGCTCGGCATCGCGGTTTTTCTGGGTGCGTACGTCCTCTTTGAACTGTTCCAAGCCGCTGATCGCGACCTGCAGGCGATTTCGGCTCGCCGCGTCGGGTGCCGACTGGAGGGCGAGATGGAGTTGCGCGATCAGCTCATCGGCCACGGCGAGGCCGGCGTCAAAGTGCTGGCCTCGCCACTGCAGGGCCGCACCGACCTCGTCGAATCTCACGGTGTCGGTGAGGGACGATGCCGCCGCGAGGTCCAATGGACCAGTGACCGGGTCTGCGAGAGCCGCCAGAAAGTGCGCCTGGTGATCGTCTTGATGGGCAGCGAGCGCCTGGGTGAGCGACTGGGCGCTCTCAGGCGGGGCGGGCATGGACGCCTCACCCGCGGGCCCACTGGCTCCGGTCGCAGCCAGGCCCGGGGCCGGCCCGATCGGACGTTGAGTGATCGAAGGCGTGGTCATCGCGTCAGCCCCGGAGCGCATGGAGGTGGAGGTGGAGCGGGCATTCGGTGCCCGTGGCACGCGGGGCCGCGTCCGACGCCGGAACCAGGATCGGAAGGAGCGACTCACGCGCCGTCAGCATTTGACCCATGAGCGTCGTCAGCCCGGACGCGTCCAAGCGCGCCCCGCCGATCGAGGCCTGCAGCAGCAGCGCATCAGCCGAAGGCGTGCTGACCAGCTGCAGTTCGGTCCCCAGGAGACGCAGGTCGTTGAGGAGCAGCGCATGGTCCAGGAGCTCACAGAGCTCGGCCGGCTCGCTGGGCAGCAGGGTCAACGTCAGCAACGCCTGCAGGCGCACGGGTATCGCGGGTCGGGGGGTGATTGCGATCACCCAGGTCCCCGAGGCGGGCATGATCAGGCAGGCGGGCGGCCTGGCATCGAGCTGGCTCTCGATCGAATGAGCGAGCTCAGGCAATGCAGCCAGCGCCTGCGTGAGCTCGGACAGTCTGTCGCGCGCCGATCGGATCGCGTCCTCGTCGAGCTCGGCGCCATCACGCAGGCCCGACCCGGCGGGCGCTCCCACGGGCGCGTCGAGCCTACGGCGCACCTCATCGAGCGTCACGCCATCGATGGTGGGTTCGGGTCGCGCGGCCGCGAATGAGCGGGAACCCGTGGCGCTCATCGCCTGCAACCAAAGGGCGCCGGTGCGGTCGGCGCAAACACGCGCGCCAGGCGGCAGGTCGCCCGACCAACCAAGCTCGAGCGCCCGCAGCCCGGTCACCAACCGGCGCTCAATCGCCTCGTCGCGCCAGGCAGCTGGCTTGAGAGGATGCGTCTGAAGCGAATCCATGGCGCGAGTCACGTCGAGAGGGGAGATTGATCGGGCGGCAGGCGACGATGGGGACAGTCGCCGGGGCGAGGTCCGATGGTACGGGAGCGAACGCGACGCTGACAAGATGCCTTACCATGGCCCATCACGCTAGACCGGCAGTTTCGCACCGGCCAGAGGCACTATGAGCGCGCGCGTGATTCGAAGGATAATGGGCGATCCCGAAAGTCCGTGGAATATCGCGCGGAGGCGACCTATACCGGTATCCGCCCAGGTCCTGCGTTCGCCGCACTTCGAGAGACAAAGCCATGAAGATCATCCCCAGCGATCAGTCCCCTGCGGCGCCACGGCTTCGTGGGCCCGCGCGCGTGCCGGCGCGTCGCTTGCGAGAGGCGCTGAGGGCCGAGCGGGATGAGCCGACGACCCAGCTGCCCGGCGCGCCGCTCGTTGACCCGCTCGTCGATTCCCTCCTTGACCCGCTCGCCGCCTCGATCGCTGCCGCCTGGGAGCCCACGGGGGCGGCCGAGGACGGGCGCGCGCACCCGCCTCTACTCGTTGCGGCCGCGACCACCTCAGCGGCGGCGGTGACGACCACCGACCTCGCAAGTACCGGCACCCCGATCAGCGCCCTTGCGGGTCCTGCGACCACCACGACCAGCGAGCCTTCAACCGCTTCCGCTGGCTCGGCCTTCCTCCCCCCGAGCGTGAGTCCGCTTCTGCTGGCGCTCATCGCCGGCACCGGGCTTG
>CAZAVT010000192.1:0-6972 GCA_964488395.1 uncultured Burkholderiaceae bacterium
AAAAGCATGGATGTGTCCTATGCCCCGGGTGATCAGGCCCTGCTCCATCGCCGTCTTGAGCCCGTCGAGCGGCGCGAGCACGTGGACCACGCCCTTTCCATGCTCCAGCGCGGTCTTGAGCGCCTGGCGCAGCGCGCTCTCCTGCGCGGGCTGAACCTGTATGTCGGCCACCGGGAGCTCAATGGTGTGCTCCTTGAAGCGATCGATACGCGGAAAGCCCCGGGTCGGCAAAAACTCACCGTCTACCCGCAGATGGGTGTAGCCACGCGGGCGCGCCCAATCGGCCAGCTCGGTATAGACGCCCTTGCGGTTGATGACCAGCGGCGCCAACAGGCCCACATGCTGGCCCCTGTAGTTCTTAAGCAGCTGGGCGGCAATGGAGTCGCTGCTTTGCGGCATAACAGCCGCATCGTCTTTCACGCAGTGCTGGATGCCAAGCTTCACGTACAGCAGCCGCAGAAAGTGCCAGACCTCGGTGGTGGTGCCCACGGTGGACTTGCGCCCGCCGCGCGAGAGCCGCTGCTCGATCGCCACGGTGGGCGGAATGCCGTAGACGCCATCGACGTCCGGACGACTCGCCGGTTGGACGAATTGCCGCGCGTAGGCGTTGAGCGACTCAAGGTAGCGGCGTTGTCCTTCGCCGAAGATGACGTCAAAGGCCAGGGTCGACTTGCCCGATCCAGATACGCCGGTGATGACCGTCATCTGGCCGCGCGGGACTTCGAGGTCGATGTTCTTGAGGTTGTGCTCGCGGGCGTGATGCACGAAGATCGACTCGCGGGCCCGTTCGCGCAATCGGCTTTGCAGCGGCCGACCGCTCGGCTCGGTGCGGCCCGATCCAGGTCGATCGGGCTTGGGCTCGGCCGCCAGCAGCAGGGCTGGCGCAGTGGCAACGGGATGGGCCACCATCAATCCCGCGCGCTCGGCGATCTGGCGGCGATAGGTCTGAAGCGCCCGCCCCGTCGCAGACGTCGCGCAGGCTTCGATGGTCGCGGGCGGACCGGCCACCACCAATTGCCCTCCCTGGTCTCCTCCTTCCGGTCCCAGGTCGATCACCCAGTCGCAGGCGCGGATCACATCGAGGTTGTGCTCGATCAACAGCACCGAGTGTCCCGCCGTCATCAGCTTTCGAAGGGCGCGCAGGAGTCTCGCGACGTCCTCAAAGTGCAGGCCCGTTGTCGGCTCATCGAACATGAACAGGCTACCCCGCCGTCCCGATCTCGCAGCCCGCCAGCCCGGCGAGCTGGCTTCGGTCAGTCCCTTGCTGGCAGCCTCTGCGAGAAAGCCCGCGAGCTTGAGCCGTTGAGCCTCTCCCCCCGACAGGGTTGGTACGGGCTGACCCAGTCGCAGATAATCGAGACCGACGTCCGACAGGGGTTGCAATCGTTGCCGGATGTCGCTGTCGCTTGCAAAAAAGGCGAGTGCCTCGGTCACCGTCATCTCGAGGATCTCGGCCGCTGACGCAGCCGCGAAGGCCTGGCCGTCCGCGCGCCGCGCGCCAGGCGAGGGGTCGAGCTTTACCTCCAGGGTTTCGGGCCGGTATCGGCTACCGTTGCAATCGGGACAGCGCAGGTAGACATCGGAAAGGAACTGCATCTCGACGTGCTCGAAGCCGTTGCCGCCGCAACTGGCGCAACGGCCATCGCCGGAATTGAAGCTGAAGCTGCCTGCCGTGTATTGACGCTCGCGGGCCAGAGGCGCAGCCGCCAGACGCTTACGGATGGGGTCGAATGCTCCGACGTAGCTGACCGGATTGGATCTCGCGGTGCGGCCGATCGGTGACTGGTCGACGTGAATCACGTCGTCGAGCCAGTCCTCGCCCAGCAGCCGATCAAAAGCGCCAGGGGCTTCGGTGGGCTTGCCCTTGGCCTTGAGGAGTGCCGGCAGTAGCACGTTTTGCATCAAGGTGGACTTGCCGCTGCCTGAAACACCCGTGATACAAACCAGACGCTCGAGCGGGATGCTGACATCGATCCCGCGCAGGTTGTGCTCTCGGGCCCCCTCGATGATGAGGCGGGGCGTCGAGTCGGCGACCGCCAAGGGTCGGGTCTGGCTGACTTCGCGCCGTCCATTCAGATAGTCGGCGGTCAAGCCCGGCGCATTGCGCAGGCCGTCTGCTGGCCCCCAATAGACGATTTCGCCACCGCGCTCGCCAGGGCCCGGCCCGATGTCGAGCATCCGGTCTGCGGCGAACATAACCTGGGGATCGTGTTCGACAACAACGAGCGAATTACCAGCATCGCGCAATCGCTGCATCACTTCGATGATGCGATCCATGTCTCTTGGGTGAAGGCCGATCGAGGGCTCGTCGAGTACAAACAGGGTGTTGACAAGGGATGTGCCAAGCGCGGTCGTTAGATTGATGCGCTGCACCTCGCCGCCCGATAGCGTCCTCGATTGCCGGTCGAGCGTCAGGTACCCCAGCCCGACGTCGCACAGGTAACCGAGCCGAGCCCTGATCTCGACCAACAGCTGGGCGAGCGCTTCGTCACGGGCGTTGGGGACGGTCGCCGATCCCGCATCGCTCGCCGACGCTCGATGGGCGGCGAGTGCATCAAAAAAGTGTCGCAGGCGCTCGATCGGGAGAAGCATCAGGTCATGGATCGAGAGGCCGGCGGCGGCCTCCAGCGCGGCGGGCTCCCAGTCGACGCCCGCGGGCATGAAGCGTTGGTAGGTCCCAGCCAGGGTCCGCTCGGCGAGAAACCGATCGCCGACCCGCCACAACAGTGCCGCTGGCTTGAGTCGAGCACCGCGGCAAACCTTGCAGGGGCTGTAGGCCCGATACTTGGACAACAGCACCCGGATGTGCATTTTGTAGGACTTGCTCTCCAGCCACTCGAAGAAGCGGTCAACGCCGTACCACTCGCGCTGCCACTTGCCCGTCCATTCGGGCCCGCCGTCGATGACCCAGCGGCGCTGCAACTCGCTCAGGTCGCGCCACGGCCGGTCGACCGGAACGCCGGCAGCCTGCGCGCAGCGCATCAGGTCGCGCTGGCAGTCGAGGAAGCTGCCGGTCTGCCAGGGTCGAACCGCGCCCTGCGAGAGGCTGAGACTCTCGTCAGGGATCACCAGGCCATGGTCGATGCCGATCACCCGGCCAAAACCACGGCAGGTTTCGCAGGCGCCCAGCGGTGAGTTGAAGGAAAAGAGGCTCGGTGTCGCTTCCTGATAGGCGATGTCGCAGCGGGCGCAGTGCAGTCCGCTGCTGTATCGCCAGACGTCGTCCGGGACACCGTCTTCGGTCGCGATCGCATGGACCGCCAGTCGCCCGTGGCCACGCTGCAAGGCGACCTCGATGGCTTCAGCAACCCGGCCCGGGTCGCTGCTGCCGATCCTGAACCGGTCCTGGACCACCTGCAGGACCGTCTTGGCGGGATCCTGTCGATCTGGCTCACGACTGTGAATGCGGGTGTAGCCCTGTGCGAGCAGGTGCGACTCGATCTCGGCCTCGCTGAAGTTGCCAGGGACTCGAACCGGGAAGCACACCACCAGCCTGGGGTCGCCGGCGAGCTCGGCGCGTTGCCGCAGGTCGGCCACAACACTGGCGGTGCTGTCGCGGGTAACGGGTAAGGCGCATCGTCGACAGTGCAGCTGGCCCGTGCGGGCGAACAGTAGTTTCAGGTGGTCGTTCAACTCGGTCATCGTTCCGACCGTCGACCGGGACGTGCGCACCGGATTGGTTTGGTCGATCGCAATCGCTGGTGGAACGCCCTCGATCCGGTCGACTTGGGGCTTGTCCATACGATCGAGGAACTGGCGGGCATACGCCGAGAAGGTCTCGACGTACCGGCGCTGGCCTTCGGCGTAGAGGGTATCGAACACGAGCGATGACTTGCCCGAGCCCGACACCCCGGTGACCACGACGAGCTCCCGGGTCGGGATGTCAATGTCGAGGTTCTTGAGGTTGTTCTGCCTCGCCCCGCGGATGCGGATCGACGGCGAAAGAAAGGAGGTGTTCGTTGGGTCTGTTTTTGGCATCGGGCGAGTGTACCCCTCGGTGGGCGCAGCCCTGCCGCTACTCGGGATATGTCGGGCACCGGGCGCGACCGAACGGACGCCGAGGCTAGAATGCCGACCGATCTTCTGTGCAACCAATCTTCCGTCATCGTATCGCCCCATGGTTCAGCCCACTGACGCTCCCGCCTCGATCCGACCGGTCCGCCATCGCAGCCGGGCGCTTGCTGCGCTACTCGCGCTCCTCGGCGGCTGGGCGGGGCTGCATCGGCTCTATCTTGGAAGCGGGTTCTGGTGGGTTCAGCCGATGATCGCCATGCCGGCCATCGGATGGGCGCTACGTACAGAGCCCTGGTTTCGGCAGCCGGGGTTCTTCATCTTCAGTCTCGTGGTGGTCGTGAGTCTGGTCGAGGCCATCGTGATCGCGTTGACCAGCGACGAACGCTGGGACCAGCGGCACAATGACCACTCGGCGCACCGTTCAGCCAACCGTTGGGCTCCTGTGATCGTCGCAGTGGTCGCCCTCATCGTGGCGGCGATGCTGGGCATGACCGTGATGGCGATCGCTCTCGAGGGCTATTTTTCATCCCGCAGGGGGTGAGTCGGCTGGAGCGGACATGGGCGCTGCCTGTGTATCATCGACCCTCGGCAATGCTGCAACGACCCCTGGACCAACAGACTGAACATGGCGACCGAGCTCCTGTTTCGCGACGATGCGTATTTGCGTAGCTGCACGGCGCGGGTCACCGCCCGCGGCGACCAGGGGGTCGAGCTCGATCGGACGATCTTCTATCCGATGGGTGGTGGGCAGCCCGGCGATACCGGCAGGCTGATTCGCTCGAGCGGCGCTTCGGTCTTGGTCTCTGACACGCGCAAGGGGGAGACGCCGGATCGCGTGATCCACCTCCTCGAGGGTGATCCCCTGCAGTGGCCCGAGCCTGGCGAATCGGTCGAGCTCGAGATCGATTGGGAGCGCAGGTATGCGCTGATGCGTATCCACACCTGTCTGCATGTCTTGTCCTGCGTGGTTGTAGCGCCCGTGACCGGCGGCAACATCGCGGTTGACAAGGGACGCCTGGACTTCGACATCGACATGAGTCTTCTCGATGCTCCCCGGATCGAGGAGCAAGTCAACGCGTTGATCGCGCGGGGTATTGCCACTGAGACCGTTTGGATCAGCGATCACGAACTCGACGCTCAGCCCGAGCTCGTCAAGACCATGAGCGTGCAACCGCCACGAGGTCAGGGGCGGGTGCGTTTGTTGAAGATCCCGGGCATCGATCTGCAGCCTTGCGGGGGAACTCATGTTCGCAACACCGCCGAGATCGGCCCCGTGCGCGTCCTGAGGATTCGAAGCGAAGGCAAGCGCAACAAGCGGGTCGAGATCGGCTTCGCCTCAGCCGACTGACCGTGCCGTTGATGTCGTGATGACCCCGGAAACTGAAACATCCCGATCGTCGCCCGCAGGCTCGACCGGCGTCGATCCAGCGAAGGTTGCCGCGACGCTCGAGGCCTGGCTTGCGCGAGAGCGCGAGATCCGTCTTTTCACTCGGCCGCCAGCGCCTGTGCCGCCTGAGGAAATGGTGCGGCAGGGGGGGCTTGAATTTCTGCTTCGGATCGCTCGTGGTGAGTTGCCCGGCATTCCGATCGCCCAAACCCTCGATTTCGTTCCCGTGGAATGGGAGGCGGGCCGGATCGTCTTCCAGGGCTCGCCTCGGTTCGAGTTCTACAACCCGATCGGAAGTGTCCATGGCGGTTATCTCGCGACCCTTCTCGACTCGGCAATGGGTTGCGCGGTTCACTCGACCCTCGCCCCCGGAATCGGGTACACCACACTCGAGCTCAAGCTGAATTACGTCCGTGCGCTGACTGACAAGGTAGGCCCCATCCGGGCTGAGGGCAAGGTGATCAGCGTGACACGGCGGATCGGCACCGCGGAGGGCCGGGCCTACGATAGCGCCGGGCGTCTCTACGCCCATGGGACCACGACCTGCCTGATCTTTCCGATCGACGAAGTCCAGGCAAAGGGGGGCGAGGGCCGAACGGTCCCTGGTTCGGGGTCGACTGCGGGTAGCGCCTAAGACCGTGGCAGGACTGGAGGCGTTCGCCCGGCTTGGCATCCGCAGCGAGCTCGATCTCCTCCTGCATCTGCCGCTGCGCTACGAGGACCTGAGCCAGATCGTCAGCATTGACGCCACCGTCTCAGGGGAGACCGCACAGGTTGAGGGTGAGGTCCGCGCGGTACGTACCGACCCTCCCCCCCGGCGTGCGCTCCGGGTTGAGATCGCCGATGGCTCCGGTTCGATGGTCCTGCGGTTCCTGCACTACAACCCGGCCCAGGCCGCCCAGTTCAAGCCGGGCCTGCGGGTGCGCGCCCATGGCGAGATCCGGGCTGGTCTGTTCGGCCGCGAGGTCATCCATCCTCGCTATCGGATCGTCACCGCATCGACACCGGTGCCGCAGACGCTCAATCCGGTCTATCCGACGGTCGCGGGGATTGGTCAGGGACTGATTCGGGCGGCTCTCGCCCGGGCGCTGCGCCAGATGCGGTTGCCGGAGACCATTCCTGCTGCGCTGATCGCACCGCTGCGCTTGCCGCTCTTCGCCGATGCCTTGCGATGGTTGCACGCACCGCCGGTGGGAACGTCCGCGCAGGCACTTGAGGAGCGCACACCTCCTGCCTGGCAGCGGGTGATCCTCGATGAACTGCTCGCCCAGCAACTGTCCCTTCGGAGGGCCCGCGCCGAGCGGGCCGGCCAACGCGCCGAGGCGCTCGACCGTCTCGCTGCCGTTGAGCAATTGCTCGCCCAACTGCCTTTCCAGCTCACCGCGGCCCAGCAGCGCGCCTGGGGCGAGATCTCGAGTGATCTTGCCCGGGAGCAGCCGATGAACCGTCTGCTGCAGGGCGATGTTGGCAGCGGTAAGACCGTGGTCGCCGCGTTGGCGGCCTGTCAGGCGATCGGTAGCGGGGCGCAGGTGGCTCTGATGGCGCCCACCGAGATTCTGGCTGAACAGCAT
>CAZAVT010000193.1:0-6965 GCA_964488395.1 uncultured Burkholderiaceae bacterium
TTCTCGCGGCTCTCTCGGCCTGCAGCGGGTCCGACCCTCCCGACATGACGGTGGGGTGGCCACCCGAGAAATTATATTCGGAGGCGAACGACGAGTTGTCCCGTGGTACGTGGGGCGAGGCAGTCAAGCTCTTCGAGAAGCTCGAATCGAGGCATCCGTTTACCCGTTGGGCACAGCAGGCCCTGCTGTCGATGGCGTATGCCCACTACCGAAACGAAGAGCGTATTCTTGCTCTGGCTGCGCTGGACCGCTTTCAGAAGCTTTACCCAAGCCATCCTGCGATGGACTACGCCCTCTACCTCCGCGGCATGGTCAGCTTCAATCAGCAGCCTGGGCTACTGGCAACGCTCGGCGGACAGGATCTCGCCGAGCGGGATCTCGAAGCAGCCCGTGAAGCCTTTGGCGCGTTCAGTGCACTCATCAACCGGTACCCGGACAGCCGTTATGCGAGCGATGCTCGCGATCGACTCGCCTATCTGCGCAATTCGATGGCGGGTGGCGAACTCGCGGTGGCCCGTTATTACTTTCGTCGCGGCGCCTATGTTGCTGCGGCTAATCGCGCGCAACGGGTGATCTCCATGTACCAGAATGCGCCGGCGGTCATGGATGCCTTGCAGATCCTGCGTGAGTCCTATGATCGCCTCGGCTTCACGGATCTGCGTGATGACACCGATCGGGTCATCGCCCGTAACAAGACCTCGCCGCCCTCGGCTCAGAATGAGGCTGGGCGACGTTGGTGGCCGATGGTCCGCTAGCGACAATCAAAGCTCGCGTCGGGCGATCCAGCCCAAGGCTTCCTCGCTGTCCCGAGTGACCGGTATGGGCGGCAGGCTGCGCAGTAGCGTTTTTCCATAAGATCGGGTGACTAACCGTTCGTCGCAGATCGCAATCAGGCCACGGTCGCGCTCGGAGCGGATGAGTCGCCCCACGCCCTGCTTGAGCAGCAATGCCGCGGCAGGCAGCTGCAGTTGGTTGAACGGGTCGCCGCCCTCCTTGCGCAACGCCTCCCCCCGTGCCCGCAAGACCGGATCGTCGGGAGGAGCGAAGGGTAGCTTGTCGATCAGCACCAACGAGAGTTGATCGCCAACGACGTCCACCCCCTCCCAAAAACTCGCGCTGCCAATCAGCACGGGCGCGCTGGCCGCCCGAAAGCGTTCGAGGAGCGCCGACCGACTCGCATGGCCTTGGATCAAGAGCTCCATCTTCGCCCCCCATCCGGCGAGACCTGCTTCAGCCACCCGCTGTCCCAGCAGCTGGCCCAACTGCTCGACCATTCGCAGGCTGGTACAAAGAAGGAAGGCGCGCCCGCGATTGGCGCAGAGCAGTCGCCAAGCAAGTGCGGCCACCCGGCCCGGAAAGTCTGACGCACCAGGGTCGCCACACTCTCTGGGCACCAGTAACAAGGCTTGCTGCGGAAAGTCAAAGGGACTCTCCCAGCGGTCACAGCGAGCCTCCGAGAGGCCCAGCGAAGCCCTGAAATGATCGAACTGACCATTGACCGCCAGAGTGGCCGAAACGAAGACCCAGGCTCGTGGGGTCGATTCAAGATGCCGGCGAAAACTGGCCGCGAGTGAGAGTGGCGTGCTGTGCAACACGACTCCGCCCTGCGAAAACTCAGCCCAAAGAATGGCCGGATCTTGCCCTTCGCCCAGAGAGGGTGATCGCTCGCCACCGGCGTTCAGCACCCCACTCCACCATTGCTCGAGCCGACTCACCAGTTCGAGGCCGCGTGCCGATAGCCGACCGAGCTCCCGACCGCGCTCAGCAGCTCCCTGTAAGACCAGCACGGTCGATCGGAGTTGCTCGGCGAGCCGCTCAATCGACTTCAAGAGGTGGGGGTCCTGTTGGAGGCGTTCCGTATCGCGCCGACCTGGCCCGTTGGCGACATGCATGCGTAACGCCTGGACTTCGGCTTCGAGTCCGGCGGCGAGCAGCCGCCAATCACCGGCGTCCGCCGCCTCGTCGAGCCCCGCCCTGACCAGGTCACGGGCAAAATCGGTCAGCTGCCGAGTCGAGACGGCGCGACCGAAGAATTGGGTCGCGACCTCAGGCAACTGGTGGGCCTCATCGAAGATCAGGGTTCGGACCGTTGGCAGCAAGTCCGAGATGCCCTCGTCGCGCAGAGCGAGATCGGCGCAAAAAAGGTGGTGGTTGACCACCAGCACATCGGCCGCCTGAGCCGCCTGCCTCGCCTTGAAAACGAAGCATTTCGAATACTCCGGGCAGTCTTGCCCAAGACAGTTGTCACGGGTCGAAGTCGCCTTGACCCAAACCGCGGAATCCTCTGGCACCCCTGGCGCTTCGGCGCGATCGCCTGTCTGGGAGACAGCGGCGAAGCGATCAATTCGTCGAAGTATTGCGATGTCCTCCCGACGCTCGAAGCGGCCGTCGTTCAGATTGCGTTTCAAGTGATGCAGGCAAACGTAATTAGACCGGCCCTTGAGCAGCGCCATTTGGAGCGGCAGGCGCAGCGCACGAACAACCTCGGGCAGGTCTCTGCGAAACAGCTGGTCCTGGAGATTCCTCGTGCCCGTACTGATCAGCACGGGGCCACCGGCGAGCAAGGCTGGCACCAGGTAGGCGTAGGTCTTCCCAGTACCGGTACCCGCCTCGGCGACAAGCACTCCGGTGGTTGCGATGGTTTCGGCCACGGAGCGGGCCATCGCCTGCTGGATGGGGCGCTCGCGGAAACCCGGACGATATCGGCCGAGATCACCCTGTTCGCCGAAGGCTTCGGCGACCCGGTCGAGGTAGTGCTGCAGTTCCTGGGTCATGCACGCCGGCCCGGCCGTGCGTTCATCACGCCGGCTCATCCGGCACCAAGAGCATCTGCAAGTACAGGATCGAATCCTTGAGCTGGAGCTTACGCTTCTTGAGCCTGCGGATTTGCAACTCGTCGCATCGCGGCTGCACGAGCAGCCAGTCGATCATGACATCTAGATCGCGATGTTCGAGTTGTAACTGCGCAAGGCGTCGCTGAATCTCTTCACTGTCAGTCATGCCCTTCATGGCGGGCGATGATAACAGCGGGACGATTCCGAAGGCTGGGAGACCAATTGCCGCTGTAGGCTGGGAGTGCATCAGGCGACCGCAGCCGCACTCGCCTGTAGGAAGCCCTTGAGCAGTGCCGATTCATCATCGGAACGCCAAGCCAGGACGGTCTCGGCGCGTGGACCAGAATAGCGTAATGGCCGATAACGGACGCCCAGCATCTTCATGACGCTGACCGAACGCGGGACCAGCGCGACGCCCAGGCCGGCACGAACCAATCCGACGATCGTTGTGATGTGGGTCGCCTCTTGAACGACCCGAGGCTGAAACCCGGCGTTCAGACACGCGCTCATCACTTGACCGTGCAGGGGTGAGCGGTTAGCCGTGAAAATGACCATCGGCTCTGCAGCCAGGCTTCGTAAAGAGACGACCTTCTGCCCCGATAGTCGATGACCGACCGGTAGTGCCAATACCAGCGGCTCGCTACTCAGCGTGTGGATGGAGAGGGCGTTGCCCGTCACGGGGGGACGAAGAAGCCCGACCTCCAGACGGCGATCCGCAATGGCTTCCGCCTGCGCGCCGGAGGCCATTTCGTAAAAGACAAGCTCGACATCCGGCGCGATGCGGCGGTAGCGCGCCACGATCGGCGGCAAGAGCTCGAAGGTCGCCGCATGGATGAAGCCAATCCGCAGTCGACCGATCAGGCCTCGGGAAGCCGCGCGCGCAGCACGGACCGCTTCGTCGGTCCGCGCACGGATCTGCCGAGCATGCTCGAGGAAGACCATTCCGGGCGTCGTCAGTTCGGTGCGCCGACCTTCGCGGCGCAGAAGCTGAACACCCAATTCCTCCTCAAGCGCCTGAACCTGGATCGAGACTGGGGGCTGGGAGACGTTCAGGCGGCTCGCAGCCCGGCCGAAGTGTCGCTCTTCGGCCACGGCAATGAAGTAACGAAGTTGGCGTTCGGTCGGCATTTATTCATAGTGTTTTCGAATCGAAGTAGCCGATATTCTAAATTAGACCGAAAGAGTTTTCGTTTCTAGACTGACGCAGCCAAATTCACCCAAAGCATCGATGAGCCCAGCCGACCTGACACAGGCCCTACGGATGGCGGATCCAGCCATCAGCCGCTTCGACCCGCTCGAGCGCATCATTTACCACGCCGACTTTAACCGTGGCCCCAGCGGATTTACGGCGACCATCGGTAACTATGAGGGCACGCTCGACACCATCCTGCCCGATATGAATTTCCTGTCGCCGCAGCTGTCGAATTACCCCATGTGGGATACCGGCACAGCCGGCACGCTGCACGGCGGCTATGCCCTCAAGCTGGCAACCGAAGCCCGCGCGGGCTCGGTCAGTGCTGCCACGAAGCGACTGACCATGCGGTCGATCGGTCTCATCCGCCTGGAGACCTGGTTTGGCATCAAATCAGAGGCGACTCAGATGGTGCTCACCGAGCACGATGTGCGGGCCTTCGGGATCTTGTTCGACATCCAGGATCGGAGCCGGCGTTTGCTGCCCAGACTGCGTTATCTGAATGCGAGTGGAGGACAGCTGATCGGCCAATGGCAGATCAAGACCGACCACCCGAAACGCCATCAAATCGGACCTTCTGGCAAGACCGCCTCGATTGGGCACTATGCTCCGGTGGGATATACCGATGTGCCGGGCGGGCGCCAAGCGCTCTGCCATAACGAGTTGCCCACGAAAATGAACTGGCACTACCTGTCGGTGACCTTCGATCTCAGGTCGATGCGCTTCGTCAACTTTCGATGCAACGATCAGACCTTCGAACGTGACCTGCCTGCTCCGTTTGAACTGCCCGAGTGGCCGAATCTGACAGGGCTCCTGAATACGATCTTCTTTGTCGAGACCGACGTCGACAAACGGTCCTTTCTGTACCTCGACTCCGTCCTTTTTTCTTGCACACCATGATCCGCCAGTCCTATCTCTCCATTCTCGCCCGCAACGCCTCCTGGTCGGGCGAGTGGGCCTGCGAGCCCTGCGAGTGCGCCTGGGCGAGCGAGGCGATCTTTTTCGTACGTGTCCTACATGCCGACCCATCAGCCCGCAATGCGATCGCCCACGTGCAGATCTCGCCAGACGGACTGAACTGGATCGACGAAGGACAAACTCTCCTCATTCGTGCGGAGCCTGGACTGCACTCGATCCGCGTCCGGCATTTCGGTGGTTGGCTCAGGCTGGCCGGTCGGACCGACGGTGAAGGTGAGATCCGGGTGGTCTGTTATCTTCACCTCAAGGAGTGATCGCTTGTTGCTCGTCCAGCGAATTATAGGTGGCATGCGCGCGCGATTGTTGCTCGCGAGCCTGGTGGCACTCCAGGGCGTGATCTCGTCGTTTGAAGTACGGGCACAGGCTGCCGCACCAACCGCAAACTACCCTGCCCGTCCCGTACGGGTGATCGTGCCGTTTCCGCCCGGCGCCAGTACCAACGACATCCTCGGGCGGCTGATCTCAGCCCGGCTGAGCGAGGCAATGGGCCAGCCTTTTGTGGTGGAGAATCGCGCTGGCGCTGGAGGCACGATCGGAACGGAGCTGGGAGCGAAGGCGAGCGCTGATGGTTACACCCTGCTCATCGGGACCAACGGTCCGATTGCCATTGGACCTCACGTCTATCGCAAACTTGGCTATGAGCCCCTGAAAGACCTTCAGCCAATCACCCTCTTCGCGATGGTGCCCTACGCGATCATCGTCAACCCTTCGCTACCTGCGAACAACCTGCAGGAGTTGATCGCGCTGGCCAAGGCCTCGCCAGGCCGATTCAACTATGCATCGTCGGGCAATGGCTCCCCAGCTCACCTCTGCGGCGAGTTGCTGCGAGCGCAGACCGGCGTCGACATCACGCACGTCCCTTACAAGGGCGGTGCGCCCGCGGCCAATGACCTGATCTCGGGTCAGGTCCAGATTTACTGCCCGGGTCTCTCTTCGGTTTTGCCATTGGTACGTGCCGGCAAACTACGGGCTATTGCGGTCACCATGCCGGGCCGCACGCCGTTCCTGCCAGAGGTTTCGACCTCCGCTGAGCAAGGGCTACCAGGGTTGAGCGTCAATTCCTGGGTGGGGCTGCTGGCACCAGCAGGGGTGCCGACGATGATCGTCGAGCGCCTGCATCGGGAGATTTCGCGCCTGGTGAAGGATCCTGAAGTTCGGGAGACGATCGAGCGCAACGGCGCCGAGGCGGTTGCGATCGGGCCTGCCGAGTTTGGTGATTTCCTGGCGGCTGAATCGACCAAGTGGCGCGAGGTCGTTGTGCGCGCGAAGCTCACTCTGGACTGAGGCAGCAGACCGCTCGAGCCATCCTTTATCATCCGGAGCTGTTCGATCGAACGCTCTGGAGACCTTTGATGAGCTCTCGCCGCAGTCCCGATTCGCTGCGCAGCGCGCGCTGGTTCGCCCCCGATGATCTACGATCGATGGGTCATCGCTCGCGCTTCATGCAAATGGGCTACGGCCCTGAGGACTGGCGCGGCAAGCCCGTGATCGCCATCCTCAACACCTGGAGCGACCTCGCCCAGTGCCACGCTCATTTCAGGGAGCGCGTGGCAGACGTCAAGAGAGGCGTGCTCCAAGCGGGCGGATTTCCCCTCGAGCTCCCAGCGTTATCACTTTCAGAGCCCATCGTGAAACCGACCACGATGCTCTACCGTAACTTGCTCGCCATCGAGGCAGAAGAGCTGCTGCGCAGCCATCCGGTGGATGGTGCGGTACTGATGGGCGGCTGCGACAAGACCACCCCGGGTCTGCTCATGGGCGCATTTTCCGCTGGGCTCCCCTGCATCTACCTGCCGGCAGGGCCGATGCTGCGTGGCAATTGGAAGGGACAGATCCTTGGCTCCGGCTCCGATGTCTGGAAATATTGGGACGAACGGCGAGCGGGCCGGATCACCGAGACGCAATGGACCGAGGTTGAAGCGGGCATTGCGCGTAGCCATGGTACCTGCATGACCATGGGG
>CAZAVT010000194.1:0-6930 GCA_964488395.1 uncultured Burkholderiaceae bacterium
ACAGAGCCGACGGCACGCCCACCCCCAGCTGCTCGAACGCGTGGACCCGCATGATCAACCTGCCCCGGCCCGAGACCAGCTGACCGATCGCCTTGTCGTAGCTGCCACGCGCGAGATCGAGCTGGCGCCCGACGGCCTGCATGGACTCAAGAAAGAGCCGCAGCTTCTGGTGGACGCGCGCCGCACGTTCGGCGAGCTCGGCGCTGTGCCGGTTCTGCTGCTCGAATCGCCAGAGCTGACGCACGATATTCAGGCTGGTGAGCAACGTCGTCGGCGTGGCCACCAGGATATTGCGACCAATCATCGATTCGAGCAGGGTCGCATCGGCCCGCAGCGCCTCGATCAACGCAGACTCGACCGGTATGAACATGAAGACGACCTCGGGCGAATTGAGCCCCGGCAGGTCGAAATAATCGCGGGCCGACAGTTCCCGAACCCGGTTGCCGACGGCCTGGAGATGCTCGCGCAGCGCCAGCTTTCGTTCCTCGTCGTTTTCGGCATTGACATACCGGGTGTAGGCGTTGAGGGATACCTTCGCGTCGATCACCAGATGACGATTTTGGGGCAGATAGACAATCACATCAGGGCGCTTTCGCCCCTCCTCTGTCGTAAAACTGACCTCGCGCCGGAAGTCGCGCCCCTCGACGAGGCCAGAGCGTTCAAGCACGTTGCCCAGGATCAGCTCTCCCCAGTTGCCCTGGGTCTTCGACTGGCCACTCAGGGCGGTGGCGAGTTGATGCGCCTGATCGCTCATCTGCCGGTTCAGATCCTTAAGCTGGTTGAGCTCGGTGCGCAGCATCGCCTGCTGCTCGGTGTCGTGGCGGTGAATCTCCTCAACCTTGCTGCGGAACTCGACGATCCGCTCCCGCAGCGGCTCGAGCAAGCGTCCGAGGCCGAGTTGATTCTGCTCCGCGAAGCGGCGCGACTTGTCCTCGAGGATCTCATTGGCCAGCGAGCGAAACTGGGTGCTCAATTCCTCTCGGGCGCTCTGTAGGACGGCAAGCTTTTCTGCCGCCTGACGCTGCTCCGACTCGAGCAAGGTCTGCGCCTCGGTCAGCTGGGCGCCAAGCCGGCTCAGCTCGGCCTGCTGCTCCAGACCGCGGCGCTCCAGCGCGTCGAGCCTGGCGCTGCGCTCGGCGAGCAGCGCCTCGGCTCGGCCGAGCGATTCCCTGGAGCCCGCAGCGGCAGCCCGTAGCTCTGCCAATTCCCGCTCCGACTGCAGCTGCAGGGTACGTAGCCTTGCCATGAACCAGAATGCCACGAGCGCGGCACCGGCAAGCAGACCCATTGCAAAGGCGAGGCCCATCGACGACATCGAATTCACTGCACCTCCTTCAGATCAGACCAGCGATGAGAACCCACGCTATTCTAGGAAGGAGCATAGCGGATCAGCACCGGCCCTCCCGCGTGACGGACCGAGACGCGGCGGCCTGATCGACCACGGAGACAGGACATGTCGAATTTTGAGCCCAGCGCGTCAGCCCCGGATACCCCGCCATCAGTCGCCCCTGACGATCGCGCGCAGAGGGCCTCCACCTCCCCGCGTTGGCGGCAACGCCCGCCGGGTTCGACCTGGGGGGACTTCGGCCCTGACGATCAGCTGGGGCGTCTGAATCTGATCACAGCCGAGAAGGTCCGGCAGGGGGTGGCCGAAGTCCGTGAGGGTCGGACCTTTTGTCTCTCGCTGCCCCTTGACCTGCCGGGCGGCAACCTACTGAATCCGCGTCGCCATCCGCCGATCCTGCGTCCCACGCTGCGAGCGGGCAGACCCAATATGCTCTACCGCCTGGTGGATGATCATGCGGGTCTGACCGACGTGATCTGCGACGACCTCGCGATCCTCCACCTGCAGTATTCGACCCAATGGGACAGCTTCGCCCATGTTGGTGCTCTTTTTGATGCCAACGCGGATGGCATCGAGGAGTCGGTGTTTTATAACGGCTATCGGGGCGGGCGCCATGTGCTTGCGCCCTCGAGCCCGGCCGACGCCGGGGTTCCGACCAGTTCACCCGTACGCAGCACTCCAGCAGCACAGGCGCTCGGGATCGAGCATATGGCGGCACATGGGGTTCAGGGCCGCGGCGTATTGATCGACCTGCACGCGCATCTGGGCGACGCTCACTGCACAGTCGACTACGACACCCTGATGAGAATCATCGAGGCCGATCGCGTCGAGATCGAATCAGGCGACATGGTGTTGCTGCACACGGGCTTCGCTCAGTGGCTGGTTGAAATGCACGGTCAACCAGACCCCCACCGGATCAATTCCCACTGCGCCTCGCTCGATGGCCGCGACGACCGCCTGCTGCGCTGGATTACCGACAGCGGACTGTCGATCCTCGCAGCGGACAACTACGCCGTGGAAGCACAACCCGCACGTGCTCCCGCCGAGGCAGCACGCCGTTGTGCAGCGCTCCCTCTCCACCAGCACTGCCTTTTCAAACTGGGCGTCCATCTGGGCGAGCTGTGGTGGCTCACGCCGCTCGCTCGTTGGTTGCGCGAGCACCAGCGTTATCGCTTCCTGCTGACCGCTCCGCCCCTGCGCCTGCCAGGGGCAGTGGGCTCTCCCGCCACGCCAATCGCTACAGTCTGAGCGAGTTCTGCAGCCCGTTGCAGGTGTCGTCCGAAGGCCTCAACGATCGGCGAAAGCGGCTGTGCGTCACGCCGGGTCAGCAGACACAAGGGCGGCAAGGCGACAGCGGGCTCGAGCGCGAGCACCTTGAGTCCTTCGGTCCGAGTCGCCAAGCGGCCTGCATCGAGTCGTGCCAGACCGATCATTGAAGCGTCGGCGGCGACGATCGCGTTCAGTGTGTGCGCGGAGTGGGTCTCAACAAAGGGAATCGGGGGCGTTTGTCCACGGTGCACAAAGGCTGAGTCGAAGACCTGGCGAACCAGCGCGCTGCGTGGCATGGTCACCCATCGCAACTGATCAAGCTCCGACCAGGCAATCGAACCGCGCTTGGCCAAGGCATGCCGTGGCGAGACAACGGCACACAGTCGATCTTCGGCGATGGTGACGACCGATAGTTCGTCGATCCGATCGAAGCTCGATGCGGGAAGTGCCGCACACACGCAGTCGAGCGAGCCTTCCAACAGACCGGTCAGCAGTGCCGGCACGGCTGCTTCGGTCAACTGGACATGGGCGTTGGGATATTCGGCAAGGAATGCTACGACGGCCGAGGGCACCAGCCCAATGACGGGCAGCGTTCCCAGGCGCAGCAGGCCATCATCGCGCGTCGCTTCAAGCTCGACCGCTGCGTTGCGCAATTCGTTGAGCACGACCTGGGCGCGGCGGATCGCAAGCCGCCCCTGGGGCCGCGGTGTGACTCCCCGCCGGCTACGGTCGAATAACCGCTCGCCGAACGCTTCCTCGACCTCCTGCAGCATCTTGCTGCCCGCTGGCTGGGACCGGTGGAGACAGTGGGCCGCCGCGCGGACCGAGCCCGTCTGACCGAGGATGACGATCAGCTGAATATGTCGGATCCTGAGCCGTCGAAACAACAGGTCACTGCGGTCCTTCATCTCAAGCCCCCAAGCTGGGACCAAGGAGCGTTCAATGGTTTGAACATTGTGATCACCAAATACCCATGGTATTCGATCCGGTGATCAATCGATCGAAAACATGACATTTACCCGCTCGCAACGGCCGGCTAGCGTGCCGGACAGAAAACGTTGGGCTGAGCCGTCATCACCAAGGCCACGCCCGCTGCAGGAGAGACCGTCAATGCAGCGCAGCGATTTGATCGGCGCCGGACGGGCCGCGCTCGCCCTCGCTCCGATCTCGGGTGGGTTCATGCCCGGCCACCCGGCGTGTTCCATGCGCGGATCGTGCGGGCCGAATCCCCACTCAATTCAGTCGACGACCTGACCCGCAAATGGGCCTCAAGGCCTGATTCAGACGAAGCGATTCGATTCATCGAACCAAAACCAGGGGACATTCGCCATGAGCCTTCCTTCGAAACAACGCCGCTCACTGATGGAGGCGGGCCTCGCGACAGGCGCTGGAATGGCCTTGACGCTTGGTGGCAGTCGTCTCGCGCGGGCGCAGACGGAGTGGCCTGTGCGGGCCATCCAGTTCCTGTTGCCCGTCCCACCAGGCGGGGGCGTCGACGTCACCGGGCGACGCTTGGCCGACGGCATGGCCAAGCGTCTTGGCGTTGCCGTCACCAGCCTGAATCAGCCTTCAGCCGCGGGCCTCGTCGCCGCGCAGCAGCTGCGCGCGGCAAAACCAGACGGATACACCTTCGGCTACCTGCACTCCGGCCACCTTGTGCACCAGGGCATGGGTGACAAACTCGATATGGAGAGAGACTTCACGCCGATCGGGCTGTTCTCAGCGTCGCAATTCTGCATCGCGGTTGCCCAGGACTCGCCCTATCGCAGCCTTGGCGATCTGCTGGATGCGATCCGGCGCCAGCCTGGCAAGCTGAACTATGGCGCCGGAGGCAACGGTTCACCAGGCCACATTGCCTGGGAGAAACTGAACAGTGCAGCGGGCGGCAGGCTCGAGGTGACCCAGGTCCCTTTCAAAGCAGCGATCGAATCAGGCTTGGCCGTCGCGCAAGGTCAAATCGACTTCCTGTCGGGCGTCTTCTCGACCGCGCTGCCGCTGCAGCGAGGCGGGCGAATCCGGATCCTCGCGGTGACCGGCCCGACCCGATCGGATCAGTTGCCGGAAACGCCTACGGTCGAGGAGGCAGCCCGACTCCCCGGCTACCAGCATGTTTCCTGGGGCGCCGTCTTTGGGCCCGCGGGTCTGCCGACACCGATCCTCAGACGCATGGATCAGGTGGTCCGAGAGATCGCACTGAGTGCGGACTTCCAGTCGGCTATCGTCAAGGACGGAAGCGAACCGAGACACTCCCAGTCACCGGAGGAACTGCGTCGCTCCGTTGCTGAAGAGGTCAAGGAAACTATCGAGCTCATGAAGCGACTGGGGTTGCGAGGAGGCTGAGCGGGTATTGCCCCTCCCCGACTCAGCGAAGGGCGTCCTCAACGATCATTCGTGCGGCTTTTTCGCCGATCACGATGGAAGGCGCGTTGGTGTTGGCCGAGCACATCGTGGGCATCACCGACGCATCGGCGACGCGCAGCGCTTCGACACCGCGCACACGCAGGCGCTCGTCGACGACCGATTCTGGGTCCCCGCCCATGCGGCACGAACCGATGGGGTGATAGGAGGTCTGAGCCGTTCGGGTGATGAATTCGAAAATCTCGTCATCGGTCGCTGCACCAAGGCCCGGACGGGTCTCCTGTAGTTGATAGGGAAGGAGCGCCGGCTGGGCCGCCACCTGTCGTGCCAGCCTCACCGCTGCGATCGCTGTCTCACGGTCCAGAGGGTCGGTGAAATAATTTGAATGAATGCGGGGTGCATCAGCTGCGTCGGCCGATTGAATGTGCACCGTGCCACGAGACGCTGGGCGCAACATGAAGGTACCGATCGAGACACCCGCATGCGGATCGAGCACGAGTTTGTTGGGGTCGCGTGCGTCGGGGCTGGAGAGCCAGTGCAACTGGATCTTCACGTCGCTTTGCGTGAGCTCGGGTCGCGAACGTGCAAGCGCATGAACGATCTGACCACTACAACTCATCAGACCGTCACCCTTCAGCAAGAAACGCAGCGCCATGCGAGTCTTGCCGATCAGGCTCGGGAACAGAGTATTGAGCGTCGGGATATCGCTGCGAACTCGATAGCTGATCCGGGTATGCGGATGGTCGCGCAGATTGGTGCCCACGGCCGGCAAGGCCTGTCGAACCTCGATCCCCTGGGCCGTCAGGACCGCCGGATCACCGATGCCGGAGAGTTCAAGCAGCTGCGGCGACTGCAGGGCGCCCGCACAAAGAATGACCTCACGCGTGGCCCGGGCCTCAAAGGTCTGCCCGCCCTGACGATAGTCGATCCCCACGGCACGCCGTGCTTCAAAGCGAACGCGCTGGGCCAGCGCGCTGGTCCGGACAGTCAGGTTTGACCGACCGCTCGCGGGCCGTAGGTAGGCCTCCCGGGTACTGACCCGAAGTCCCCGCCGGGTGTTGAACTGGAGCATGCCGACGCCTTCGTAGCGGCCGTCGTTGTAATCGTGAGTGCGCGGCACGCCCGCCTCGACGCAAGCGTCGATAAAGGCGTCCATGAGCGGATGCCGTGGACCGAGTTCGGTCACCCGCACCGGCCCATCATGACCCCGCGCCTGCGGATCACCCTGTGGATAGGACTCGATCGACCGGAAAATCGGCTGCAAATCTGCAAACCCCCACCCGGGCAACTGATAGGCATCGCGCCAGTGATCGAATTCGCGGGGATCACCGTGAACCCAGATCATGCCGTTGATCCCGGAAGAGCCGCCCAGCACCTTGCCTCGGGGCCAGAAGATCCTGCGGCCATGCATCGCCGGGTCCGGTTCGGTCATGAAGCGCCAGACCGAGCGCTGACCTCGAAGCAGATAGATCACGCCGGCCGGGATTCTCAACCACATCCAGCGATCGTCCTCACCCGCCTCCAGGAGCAGCACCCGACAACCAGGGTCCTCACTCAGGCGTGCGGCGATCGTGGCGCCAGCCGAACCACCCCCAACGATGATGTAATCAAACGCCTCGACGCTCATCAGCGGCCCCGTCAGCTGCGCGCGAGCGCGTCACGTACCGCACGCGATTCATCCCCCATCCGGGTGAACCGCAAGTCGGTCATTTCGGGCCCTGGATTAGCCGCTGACAGGCGTGACGGGGTTGCCGGCATAGTGAGTTCGATGAAACACGGGCCCTCCTGAGCAAGCATCGCGGGTAAGCGGTCGAGATCAGAGGCGCTACCCCAGGTCTGCGCGTGCGCATAGCCTGCCGCGCGCGCAAGGCCGGCGAAATCGGCTCGCCCCTGATCCGGCAGATCCAGGCAGAAATTGCCATTGAACTGAACCCGATTGGCGAAAACGAAGTGATAGA
>CAZAVT010000195.1:0-3289 GCA_964488395.1 uncultured Burkholderiaceae bacterium
TGAGGCTGATTGCCCCGCTGGCTCCGGGCGGTGCGACGGATCTCGTTGCCCGGCTGCTCGCCGAGCGCGCTGGCCGCTACCTGGGGCAGCCGATGGTGGTCGAGAATCGCCCCGGCGCAGGGGGGACGGTTGGCTCGGCGCTGGTGGTCCAGGCGCCGCCCGACGGGCACACCTTGCTGATGGGCACGATCGGCACGCTTGCAATCAGTCCTGCCATGTACCCGAAGATGCCTTATGACACCGACCGGGATCTGATTCCGGTCTCCTTGGTCGCGGGCGGGCAGTTTGCTCTGGTGGTTCACCCGTCATTCCCGGCGCGTGATTTCGGTGAGTTTCTCCAGCACGTACGCGCCAACCCCGGCAAGCTCAATTACGGTTCAGCCGGCAATGGCAGCACCCTGCATCTGGGGATGGAATTGCTCGCCTCCATGGCTGGCCTCTCCATGACCCATGTCCCCTATAAGGGAAGCGGTCCGCTGGTCACGGCGCTGGCTGCAGGAGAAGTGCAGGCAGGCTTGCCCGATGTTCCCTCGGTCATGCAGTTTGTGCGCTCGGGCCGCCTGCGTGCCTTGGCAGTGACGGGTGCTGGGCGTGACCCGAGCTTCCCGGAGGTGCCGACCATTGCCGAATCCGGGCTCAAGGGCTATGACGTCGTGGTGTGGCTGGGTGTGATGGCACCGTCTCGCACTTCGCCGGAAATCGTCAACCGGATCAATGCCGCGATCGTTCGATCGCTGCGCGACCCCGATGTCGGCGCGCGCCTGGAGGAATTCGGTATGCAGGTTTACGCCTCGAGCCCGCAGGAGTTCGCGCGGTTCCTCGCCATTGAGCGCGCCAAGTGGGAGCCGATCGTCAAGTCCTCGGGCGCCACGATCAACTGAGGTCTGGCGTCAGGATTTATGTCCCAATCGGGGGAGTCATGGTCATGAATGGAAATGGGTCGGCTTCGCCTTCGGCAGTCCCTCGCTCACAGGGGCAGCGCAGGCTTGAGCCAGTGCGTGATGAGAGCAGCTGGACCGCGAAGACGTTCAGCGGGTCAGGCGATTGGATCCGCGTGCTTGAGCCCCAACAGATCGAAGAGATCGACGAAGCGATTCGCAAGCTCGCTGAGCGTGGAGTGACCCTTGAGACCGTGCGCGCAGGTGATCTTCGCTTGCCTGGATTAGCGCCTTTATTGCAAGACTTCCTCGATGTCGATATCCGCAGGCGCGGCTTCGGGATGATCCGTGGATTTCCAGTACGACGCTACACGGTCGAGCAGTGCGCTATGTTCTTCTGGGCATTGGGCACCTGTATGGGCAAGCCAGTCTCCCAAAATGCCGAAGGTGACCGGCTGGGGGCAGTCCGCAGCAAGGGGCTCGACTTCGATGCGTTGAACGTCCGCGGGTATCAGACGACCGCTCGGCTGCCCTTTCACTGTGACCCCTCCGATGTGGTCGGCTTGCTTTGCATCAACAAGGGGCTGAGCGGTGGACTCAGCTCGGTCGTGAGCGGCATCTCGATGTACAACTGCGTCCTTGCCGAGCACCCGGAGTATCTGGATCTGCTCTATCGAGGCTTTCGTTACGACCGCCGCGGCGAGGAGGCTTTCTACCAAACGAGCATCAGCGATCCAGTGCCCGTCTTCAGCTACAGCGAGCCGGATCTGAGCATTCGCTACGTCCGAAAGTCGATGGAGACTGCGCAGCAAAAGCTCGGCGAGCCGTTTACGCGCGAGGAACTCGAGCTGCTCGACTACATGGAGGCGCTCTCTCAACGCGAGTCGCTGGTGTATTCGATGATGCTCGAGCCCGGGGACATGCAGTTCTGCAACAATTACACCGTTCTTCATTCGCGCACCGCCTACGAGGAGGATCCTCAGCGACCGCGTCACCTGATGCGTCTCTGGCTCAAGGTCGATCAGATCCGCCAGTTGGCTCCCGATCTGATCGAATACGATCCGGCCTCGGGATGGAGCCGGCGCGAGGGCATCCCGGCCCGCGACGCGCCGATGCCCAAGGACGAGCCCGACGTGCTGCTGGCGGGCGGCACGCTCTGAGTCTTCAGGGGGCTGCTCGGATTGGCCAAAGCCCCTCGGGGCTGGCACACTGCTCGGAGGATGAGCGACAGCGGAGGATCATCGCGATGGCTGGCGGCAGGCGGCGGGCAGACGAGGGGTTTGAGCCCGAGGGGGAGTGGGTCGAGGACTTGCAGGAGCTCGCCGCGCGCCGCGAGCAGGCCGCGCAGATGGGAGGCTCCGAGGCGCTGGCCCGTCTCAAGGCCCAAGGTCGGCTCAATGTGCGTGAGCGGGTTGCTCGCCTCCTCGACGAGGGTAGTTTCCGCGAGATGGGGCGGATCGCGGGCAAGGGCCAATACGATCGCGAGGGTCGCTTCCAGTCGATGAGCCCCGTCAACGCGATCTTCGGCAGTGGTCGGATTGATGGCCGAAAGGTCGTGGTGTCAGCCGACGACTATTCACTCCGCGCGGGTTCTTCCGAGGCGACGATTTCTGACAAGTGGGTCTATGCCGAGCGCATGGCGCATAGTCACCGCATGCCCCTGATCCGGCTGGTCGATACAGCGGGCGGCAGCGTGAAGTTGCTCGAGCAGCAGGGAGCGAGCAAGATTCCTGGCTACCCGAATTGGCCAGTGGTCGACCTGATGAGCACGGTGCCAGTGGTCGGGGTGGCCCTGGGCTCCTGTGCGGGACTGGGTGCGATCAAGGTCCTCGCCTCGCATTTTTCGGTGATGGTTCGCGACCAGGCGCAAGTCTTTGCTGCGGGGCCGCCCGTGGTCCGGCAGGCTTATGGGATCGAGATCGACAAAAACGACCTCGGCGGCTACATGGTCCATCGCAAGAGTGCACTGGTCCATAACGAGGCGGTCTCGGAGGTCGATGCGCTTGAACAGGTTCGTCGCTTCCTCTCCTACCTGCCGCGTCACGCGGCGCAGCTGCCGGCGCGCGTCCCGTGTAGCGATCCAGTCGATCGTGCGGATGACTGGCTCAAGAACGCCATCCCCAAGGATCGACGCAAGGTCTACGACCCACGAAAGATCCTCGCCTCGCTCTTTGACGAGGGCTCGCTGTTCGAGATCGGCCGTTATCAGGGCGGCTCGGTGATCACGGCGCTTGCGCGGCTCGACGGCCATGCGGTGGGCGTGCTCTGCAGTGACCCGCGGGTCGCTGGCGGCGCGATGACCCTGGCTGCCGCCTGGAAGACCGAGCGTCACGCGAAACTCTGCGACACCTTTGGATTACCCATCATCAACTTGGTCGACCAGCCCGGCAACGCGACGGGCCTTGCCGCCG
>CAZAVT010000195.1:3307-6850 GCA_964488395.1 uncultured Burkholderiaceae bacterium
ATCCTGCGTCGTGCCTTCGGGATGGCGGGTGGTCTGCATGCACCCAAGTATTTTCCCCAGCTCAACCACCGTTTCGCCTGGCCCTCGGCGCGCTGGGGCTCGATCCCGATCGAAGGAGGGGTGGCGGCGGCCTATCGGAGCGACATCGCTGCCGCACCCGATCCCGATGCCCGGCGGCAGGAGCTCGAGGCTTACTATCATCGGATCGGCTCGCCGTTCCGCACTGCAGAGAAGTTCGGCATTCTTGACATCATCGATCCGCGCGAGACCCGCGCCATTCTTTGCGACTGGATCGAGGATGCGGTCGAGGTCATTCGGGCGACCCGGCCCGAGATGCGTCTGCCCTGAGCGGGGCAAAAGAAGCGACGGATATGGAAGCCCTGCTGATTTCGATCGGGTTGGTCGCGGCAGCCGAAATCGGCGACAAGACTCAATTGCTCACGCTGGTGCTGGCAGCGCGCTATCGGCGGCCCTGGTTGATCGTCGGCGGCATCTTCGCCGCGACGTTGCTCAATCATGCCCTGGCGGGGGCGTTGGGAGCCTGGCTCGCCGAGCTGATCGGTCCCGACTGGATGCGCTGGATTCTCGGGGTCTCATTCATCGTCATGGCTGCCTGGGTGCTGATACCGGACCGGCTGGATGAGTCTCAGGCGGGTACCGAGGGGCGGTGGGGGGGCGTCTTTCTCACCACGTTCGTCCTGTTTTTTCTGGCCGAGATCGGTGACAAGACCCAGATCGCGACGGTGGCACTGGCCGCGCGCTTTGAAGAGCTGACGCTGGTGGTCGTCGGAACCACGCTCGGCATGTTGCTCGCCAATGCGCCGATCGCCTGGTTTGGTGAGGCACTCGCCCGGCGACTTCCGATGCGACTGGTCCGGGCGGTGGCCGCTGCCCTCTTCCTGGCATTGGGTGTTGCCGTGCTGGCGGCGAAGCCTGCGTTGGCTCAGAGAGGCGTGGTGCCGGGTCTGTCTACCCAAGTGGTGGCCGAGGGTCTCGAGCATCCCTGGGCGCTGGCTTTCCTGCCGGGCGGGCGCTTTCTCGTGACCGAGCGGGTGGGGCGCCTCAGGGTGGTCGAGGCCGATGGCCGTCTTCGCGATCCCGTGGCTGGGCTCCCGGCGATCGACGTCGGAGGCCAGGGGGGCCTGCTCGACCTGATCCTTGACCGAGCCTTCGAGGCCAACCGACAGATCTTTTTCTGCTTTACGGAGCCGGGTGTGGGTGGCAACAGCACGGCGCTTGCGCGCGCCAGGCTCGCGCCCGATCTGAGTCGGCTGGAGTCGCTACAGGTGATCTTTTCGCAGCAGCCGAAGTGGTCTGGACGCCATCACTTTGGCTGCCGGATCGTCGAACTGCCTGATGGCACGTTGGCCCTCACGCTCGGCGAGCGCTTCCATCGCATGGACGATGCCCAGCGTCTGGACAATCATCTCGGCAAGATCGTACGGATCGCCAAGGATGGGTCGGTCCCCCCGGACAATCCCCTGGTCGGTCGCGCAGGCACCCGTCCCGAGATCTTGAGCTACGGTCACCGCAATCCGCAGGGGGCAGTGCTGGCGGCCGACGGTCAGTTGTGGGTCCACGAACATGGTCCACAGGGCGGCGACGAAATCAATCGAATCATTGCCGGGCGCAACTACGGCTGGCCGGTGATCACCTACGGCGAGCGGTACGGGGGTGGTCCGATCGGCGAAGGCATTACCGCTCGCGCGGGGATGGAGCAGCCGATTCATCACTGGACACCCTCGATCGCTCCGTCGGGAATGAGTTTTCTCACGAGCGATCGTTATGGTCCGGCGTGGCGCGGCAGCCTCTTCGTTGGCACGGTGAAATTCGATTTCCTCACTCGGGTCGAGATCCAGGGCGACCGCTTTGTGCGAGAGGAGCGAGTCGCACAAACCCCGGGCCAGTGGATTCGCGACGTTCGGGAGGGCCCAGACGGACTGCTCTACCTGCTCAACGATAGTCGCAACGGCCGCTTGCTGCGACTGCTGCCGGGCGGGCCAGCGGTTCGCTGAATCGCCGCGCGGAGTGTGCGGATCGAATGATCGGTTCGCGCTAGAGCCTGCCCCGAGGGCCTACTGGGCTGGGATCGCCGAGCGCTCGGCGACGATCTTCCAGCGGGCAATATCCCGCGCCACCAGTTCGACCAGCTTTTGGGGGGGCTCATTGGAAGGGGTCGCCGCTTCCTTGGCGAGGAACTCTTGGAGGCGCTGCGTCCCGAGGACTTGACGGATATCGCGGTTGATCGAGGCGACCAGCGCAGCGGGCATCGCGCCGGGTCCGAACACCGCCCACCAGATGTCCACGTCGTAGTCTTTCAGCGTCTCGGCGATCGACGGGACGTCTGGGGCGATCGGCGACCGCTGTTCGCTGGTGATACCGATCGGCAGGGCTCGGCCGGTGCGGACGTGCCCGAGCACCTGCGGCACGCTGCCGGCATAGAGGTCGACATGGCCTGCGATCAGGTCCGTGATGGCCTGTGCGCCGCCTTTATAGGGGACATGGACGAACTTGGCCTGCGCCATACTGCTGAACAGTTCGAGGGCCATGTGAGTCGCACTGCCCACGCCGACCGAGGCGAAACTGACGCCCTCGGGACGGGATCGCGCGAGCGCAATCAACTCTGCCGTTGTCTTGACGCCCAGATTGGGCCGTGCGACCAGCATCATCGGGCCGCTCCCCACCAGGGCAATCGGGCTAAACCCCGCGATCGGATCGAAGGGCAGGTTTTTCTGGAGCACCGCATTGATCACAAAGGCCGATGAGGTGAAAAGCAGGACATGACCGTCGGGCGCGGCGCGTGCGACGTGGGCCGCACCCACCGAACCACCACTACCGGCGCGGTTCTCGATCAGGACTGGCCGGTTCCAGATGCGTGACAGATCCTGGCCGAGCGCTCGGGCAAAAATGTCATTCGAACCGCCGGTGCCGAACGGGACAACCAGGGTGACCTCGCGACTCGGGAAGGCGGACTGGGCCTGTGCGCCCGGCAGGCTGATCAGGGCGCTGATCGCTGCCGCCGCAAGACTGCTGAGTCGGCGCCTGATCCGATGGGAGACTTTGAAGCTCATGGGGTCATGCTCCTGAACGCGAGGATGCGGTAACGCAGAAGGCTCTACTGGCGACGCACGATTCGGTTACGCAAGATGCCGATACCCTCGACTTCGAGCTCGATCACATCGCCTGGCGACAGCCGCCGGCCGAGTTCGATGCCGCAACCGCCGCCGACCGTACCTGAGCCGATGAACTCGCCCGCGTGCAGCGTCTCCGACCTCGAGAGGTGGACAAGGATGTCCTCGAAGGAGTGCTGCATATCACCCGAGAGGCCCCGTGACCATTCCTCGCCGTTGATGCGCGCGATCATGGTCAGGCGGTCAGGGTGGGGGATCTCGTCGGCAGTGACCAGCCAGGGCCCCAGGACATTGCCGGTGTCAAAGTCCTTGCCCTTGGCGGGTCCCAGCCGGCCAACCATTTCCGCGTACTGCGCATCGCGCGCGCTGATGTCGTTGAAGATCGTGTAGCCGAAGATGTAGTCGCGAGCCT
>CAZAVT010000196.1:0-3017 GCA_964488395.1 uncultured Burkholderiaceae bacterium
CCAATACCGCCGCCAACCAGCTCCGCCTGCCGCTGCTCATGCTCATCGCTGCCCCCGAGATCTGACGCACGCATCGCTACGCGCAAATCGCCAGTTTAAGCGAGCCAAGGGCTGGCCGGGGCTCCCCCTTTTGGCCTGCTGATAGCGCCCGACAGCAACCGGGGGAGCGTTCCGTCCGTCAACGCAGAAAGTCCGACACCGTCCGCCAGCGTCCGCCCTGGATCTGGGCAAGCCGCACCTGGTCGTTGCCCAACCGTTTCTGCGGCCCCCAGGTGTACTCCGGGTTGCCGAGGAAACCGCGCGGGTAGGGATGATCCTCGAGCGCCTTGGCGAGCGAATCACTGGTCAACTTGGGGCCCGCGCGCTCGGCGGCCCGGGCGAACAAGTCGATAATCAACCAACCCGTCGACGACCAAAGATCAGCGTCCTCATCAAAGCGCTTCTTGTAATCGTCCATCCACTCGTTGAGCGAGCGCGGATTGGAGGGATCATCGCGATAGGGTGTTGGCGTCTCGGTGATCGCATAGAGCCCCTCGACCGCCGCGCCGCCCGCCTTCGCGACAGCTGGCATGTAAGCGGCCTGGCTGCCAAAGAAAGTCCCGGCATAACCCCGCCGCCGACCGGTCGCCCTCGCCCCGATCGTCTCGCGAACGATCGTGCCAAGGACAATCAGGTCCGGATTGGCGGCCCGCAAGCGCTGCATCTGCGACCCAAAATCGGTCGCACCGCGCTTATAGGTGGTGCGCTCGATCAACTGCAGATTCAGCTCCTTCAGCGCGGCTTCGGTGCCCCGAAGGACCTCGAGCCCGTACTCGTCGTCCTGATAGAGGATTCCCACCCGCTTGGCGCCCGTCAGCTTGACGACCTCCTTCAGACCCAGCCGGGTGCTGTCAGGATAGGGGGTCGCGAAAGAGAACTTGTACTTATGGAAGGGGTCGAAATTGCCGTGATGCGCGGTCACCGGAAACAGGTGGGTGACATTTTTCTCAAGGACGAGCGGAATGGTCGCAAGCGAGACCACGGATCCCAGCGAACCCACCATCGAGAAGATCCGATCCTGAGTGAGCAACTTTTGGGCTGCAAGGACGGCCTTGCGCGGCTCATAGCCCGAGTCCTCGACCACCAGCCGGAGCTTACGGTCGTGGATCCCGCCCTGCGCGTTGATCTGCTCGACTCGCATGAGCATGCCGTTTCGGATCGGTTTACCCAGCGTCACCAGCGGCCCCGAAAGGTCCTGGATGCTGCCCAGCACGATCTGGTCTCGGGTCACCCCCTGGTTGGCAAGCGCTTGGCTCGTCGGCAGCACGGCCAAGGCGCCCGCCGCGACGCCGGTTTCGAGAATCTGTCTGCGTGTGGTCATGGTGGTCTCCTGAGGGACTATCAGTGCAATGGAAGGGACGGCTGTTGTGCGTTCAGTTTGCTGAACGATACATTGATTCGATCAGTTCCTTGTACTTCTCATTCACGAGCTTGCGCTTGAGCTTCATGGTTGCCGTGAGCTCTTCGTCCTCGGCGGTGAGCTTATGCTCGATCAGGCAGAATTTGCGGACGCTCTCGACCCGAGCGAATTTCGCGTTGACACGATCGACCTCAGACTGGATGAGGTCAAGCACCTCGCGCGATCGACACAGACTCTGAAAGCTCGTGAACGGGATCTTCCGCTCCTGCGCGAACTGCTCGACATTCTCATGATCGATCATGACCAGCAGCGTCAGGTACGGGCGGCGATCGCCGATGACGACTGCATCAGTGATGTAGGGCGAGAACTTGAGCTCGTTTTCGATCTCCGATGGCGCGATATTCTTGCCGCCAGCGGTGATGATGATGTCCTTCATCCGATCCGTGATTCGGATGAAACCCTGCTCGTCGATCGTGCCGACATCACCGGTGTGTAACCAGCCATCCGGCTCGAGGGCCTCGGCGGTCTTGTCGGGCAGATTGAGATAGCCCATGAACACGTTGGGCCCGCGGATCAGGATCTCGCCCTGCTCCGATACGCGAATTTCGCAAAAGGGCTGCGCCCGGCCGATGGTTCCGATACGATCGGCGCGCGGCTCATTCAGCGCGCCAGTGGCGGCTGTTTCGGTCATACCCCAACCCTCGAAGAGGGGCACGCCAAGCGCCCGGTACCAGCGGATCAGCTCTGGCGAGATGGGCGCCGCACCGCTGATCGCCCAACGCAGTCGGTGAACGCCGATCGCGCGACGGACATTGTCGAGCACGAGGAAACGGGCGAGCCGATAGGCCAGCCGCTCGTGCAAGCCGACAGCGCGGCCCGAGCTCGTCTTCTCGGCCAGCCGATGACCGATCGCGAGCGCCAGACGGTAGGCGAATTGTTGCAAAGGGCTCGCCTCACGGATGCGCAAGGACACGGCAGAAAAAAATTTCTCCCAGACTCGTGGCACGCACAGGATGATCGATGGCGAGATCTCGCGGATGTTCTCGGCGATGGTTTCGGCGTTTTCGACATAGTTGAGTCGAGCGCCGGTCTGCAGCGCATGAAACTGCCCGATCACCCGCTCGGCCACGTGACACAGCGGCAGGAAGGTGAGCTTGTCATCCTCCTCATTGGCGTCGAAGGCGGGCGAGAACTGGTCGAGCACCGAGCAGATATTTCGATGCGAGATCATGCCTCCCTTGGGTGGTCCGGTCGTGCCCGAGGTATAGACCAGGATGGCCAGATCATCGGCCCGCCGCGATTGCAAGCGGCGCTCAAAGAGCTCCGGGTGCGCCGCCTCAAAGCGCTCTCCCTGAGCCTCGAAGGTCTCGAGACCGAGCACCATCGAATCGTCGAGATCGCTCAAGCCCTTCATGTCAAAGACCACGATCCGCTTGAGGAGCGGCAGACGATCCCGGACCTGTAGCACCTTGTCGAGTTGTTCTTCGTCTTCGACGAATATCAGGCGACTCGACGAATCGGCCAGCAGGTAGTGAACCTGACGCGGCGCGTCGGTCGGATAGACGCCACAACTGACGCAGCCCGCGAGCAGGATCCCGTAGTCGGCGTAGGTCCACTC
>CAZAVT010000196.1:3027-6829 GCA_964488395.1 uncultured Burkholderiaceae bacterium
CGCGGCGGGTATTGGCGAGGATTGCCGCCGTCTCGCCGGGCTCGAGCCCCTCGGCGGCGACCGCCATCGCGATTCGCCGGGCATGGCCACCAAGCCGATTCCAGCTGACCTCTTCCCAGAGGCCGAAGGCCTTCTGACGCATGGCGCATCGCTCCCCTCGAAGGGCCACCGCCTCGAGGAAACGCTCACCGAGGGTATCGGCGCACGGCCGACGCACCTCGGCCGCAGGCCCAAGGGCAGGGCTTAGCGCCATTGCTTCTTCCTTTTCCAGCGACGCTCGCCGCGCACCGACTCGCCCTTCATGCCGAGGTAGAACTCGCGAATATCGTCCTTCTGCAACAGGCGCTCGCAGGTGTCTTCCATCACCACGCGGCCGACCTCCACCACATAGCCAAAGTCAGCGGTCGCGAGCGCGATGCTCGCGTTTTGCTCGACCAGCAGCATCGTGACGCCCTCCTCCCGGTTGATGCGCCGGACAATCGCAAAGATCTCCTGCGTCAACTTGGGCGAGAGCCCGAGGCTGGGCTCATCGAGCAGCAGAAGCCGGGGTCGTGACATCAGTGCGCGCGCGATCGCGAGCATCTGCTGCTGGCCACCGGACAGCTGCCCTGCTTCCTGATGGGCCCGCTCGGCAAGAATCGGGAAATAGGCCTGCATGCGCTCGAGGTCCGCCGCGATGCCGTCACGGTCGTGACGCGTGTAGGCCCCCATCAGGAGATTCTCGCGCACGGTGAGCAACGGAAACACCTCGCGTCCCTCGGGCACATGACTGATCCCGCGTCGAACGATCCAGTCCGGATCGCGGCAGGCGATCTCGTCGCCGTCGAACCAGACACTCCCCTTCAGGGGATCGACGATGCCCGAAATGGTCTTCAGGATCGTGGTCTTGCCGGCGCCATTGGCCCCCAGTACGGTGACGATCGAGCCGCTGCGGACCTCCAGACTTACGCCGCGAATGGCCTGCACCGGACCGTAGCTCGACTCGATATTTGAAAGGCGCAGGATCACTGGCGCCTCCCCCTTTTCGGACGATCCATCTGCAGCGCCGACGCGGCTCGAGTCACTCATGGCGCTCAGTCCCCGAGATAGGCTGAGATCACGTCGGGGTGCGACTGCACCTGCTCGGGCGTACCTTCGGCAAGCACGCGGCCCTGATTGACGGCCAGCACTCGATCCGAGACCCTCGACACAAGGCTCATATCGTGCTCGATCATCAGCACCGTAATGCCGAGTTCCTTGCGGATGTCCTGAATCAAGAAAGCCATTTCGTCCGTTTCCTCGACATGGAGGCCGGAGGACGGCTCATCGAGGAGTAACAGCTTCGGCTCCGAACAGAGGGCCCGACCAAGTTCGACCACCTTGCGCACCCCGTAGGGCAGACCCGCAACCATGCTGTCCCGATAGACCTGCAAATCGAGGAGGTCGATGATCTGCTCGACCTTGCGGCGATGCTCGACCTCGCGCCGACGCACGGTCGGCAGGTACAGCATCTCGGCGATCAGATTCGTACGCGCCCGGCAGTGGCGTCCGATCAGCAGGTTCTGCAGGACCGTGGCGTGCTCGAAGAGCTCGATGTTCTGGAAGGTGCGACCGATCCCTCGCTCGGCAACGCGGTCAGGCGCCAGTCGGGAGAGAGCCTCACCCTGCCAGAGAATCCTGCCGCTCGTCGCCGGAAAGAGCAGGCTCACCAAATTGAAGATCGTCGTCTTGCCGGCTCCGTTGGGTCCTATGATCGTATAGATCTCACCGTGGCGCACCGAGAAACTGACGTCATCGACGGCTCGTACGCCACCGAAGGATTTGCCGAGATGTTCGACCGCGAGGATCACGGCGCCCGTACCCATCAGTGCACTCGCTCGGATTTCTGGTAACTCTTCTGCCGTTTGAAGAGCCCGGCCTTGTAGAGGGGAAAGAGCGAGAACCAGGTCCGGATCTTGACCCAGCGCCCGTACAGCCCGAGTGGCTCGAAGAGCACGAACAGAATCACGAAGGCGCCGAAGATCGTCCCCTTCAGACCGGTCTGCTCGGCGACAGCCTGCGGCAGAAACTCCTTGAGCATGGAGATCAACTCGGGCAACACAACGATGAATACGGCACCAAACACGGCACCATGCAACGAGCCCATGCCACCGATCACGATCATCAGCAGGAACTCGATCGACAGAAAAATGGTGAATTGCTCGGGCGACAGGAAACGGATCTGGTGGGCATAAAGGGCGCCGGCCAGTCCGGTGATGCCGGCTGAAAGTGCGAAACTAGTGGTCTTGAAACGCGCCAGGTTGACGCCCATGCTCTGAGCGGAAATTTCCGAATCTCGGATCGCGATGAACGCACGCCCGGTGGGCGATCGAAGCAGGTTGCGCACGAGAAGCGCGGTGGCGACGACCGCCACCAGGCAGACGAAATAGAAGGACACCGCCCCGGGCAATGGCTCGGTGACGAGTCGCAACGCCGGGACCATCATCCCCGAGTTGCCGGCGGTGACCGACTCCCAGCGGGCGATCACCTCCTCGATAATGAACCCGAAGGACAGTGTCGCAATCGCGAGATAAATCCCGGTGAGCCGCAAGGCCGGCAGGCCGATCACCAGTCCCGCACAAGCCGAGAGCAGAATAGCCACAGGAGCCGTCAGAAGGAAGGGCCAGCCCAGCGTCTGCAGCACGGCCTCGGTGTAAGCACCGATCGCAAGGAAGGCGGCGTGTCCGAGCGAAATCTGGCCCGTGAAGCCAGCGAGCAGCATCAGCCCAAAACCGACGATGGCCCAGATAAAGATGAACACCAACTGCGTGAGGTAGTACTCCGAGACAACAAACGGCGCGAGGCAAAGCACGAACCCAAGCACGGCATACCAGCCCGCGACGGTCGGATCGCGAAACAGCTGCAGGTCCTGCTCATAACGGGTTTTCAGGATGAAGCGCATGGTCGTTTGGTGGCCGCTCTCAGACCTTCTTGCGCCGCATCTCGGCGAACAGGCCCGAAGGCCGGATCATCAGCACCAGCAGCACCACCACGTAGGCCGCCACATTCTTGAAGCCCTCGGGCAGGTAAAAGCCCGCGAACGATTCGACCAGACCGATCACCAGACCGCCAGCGATCGCGCCGGGAATGCTCCCGAAACCGCCCACCACTGCGGCCGGGAAAGCCTTGATCCCGATGAAACCCATGTTCGAGTGCACGAAGGTGATCGGGGCAAGCAGCACCGCCGCGAACGCAGCGATCCCCGCAGAGATCGCCCAGATCAAGGTGTGGATGCGGCGCACCGGAATGCCCATGTAGTAGGCGGCAAGCTGATTCTGCGAACTGGCCTGCATGGCGATCCCGACCCGAGTCCGCCTGAAAAACAGATAAAGGCAGGCACAGAGCAGCGTCGTGAGGAGGATGATCGCGATATCGTTATAAGCCACGACGAGCGGCCCGATCCGCAGCACGCCGTCAGACCAGGGGGCCGGCAGCGCATGAGTCTCGGTACCCCAGCCTGGGATCATGGTCGCCACACCACGGGCCACGAATCCAGCGGCGATGGTGATCATCACCGCCGAAAAGACGGGCTGACCGATCATGGGTCGCAACAACAGCCGATCAAACAGGGCACCAAAACCGGCCAGCACAACGATCGCCAGCACGACAGCCAGGGCAAAGGGCAGCTGCCAGAGGCTGGACAGCGTAAAGGCGACGAAGGCCCCCAGCATGAACACGTCGCTGTGGGCAAAATTGATGAAGCGGAGCACGCCGTAGACCATGGTGTAGCCCAGCGCGATGAGGGCGTAGATGGCCCCCAGGAGCACTCCGTTGAGCAGTTGTT
>CAZAVT010000197.1:0-6811 GCA_964488395.1 uncultured Burkholderiaceae bacterium
CCAGTTCGGTCTCAAAGAAGCCCGGGTGCGCGGCCCGATGAGCCTTGCCCAGGTCAATCAGTTCGCCGATCGGTTTCAGGTGACCATGATCGTAGTTGCGCAGCCCGCGCGGATCGAGATAAAAGATGTGTCTGAGGTCGGCAACCTGGTCGCCCACCTCGAGCAGCTTGTCGACCTGTTCCTGATCCTCGACGATTGCAAAGCGGACCGCCGCGTCCTTCAGCACGTGCACCATCTCGGCCGCGACTGCATCCTGGTAGAGCGGAACCGCGATGCCCCCAAGGGCCTGCGCAGCCATCATGGCCTGATACAGGTAGGGGCGGTTGTCGCCAATGACGGCAAGCGTCATGCCACGCGTAAAACCCAGGCTGGCAAGCCCGCAGGCGATCGATCCGACCTTGTCAGCCGCCTGTTGCCAGCTGTCGGTCTGCCAAATGCCCAGATATTTTTCCCGATAGGCTGGGCGGTCGGGTCGTTCTCGCGCGTGCCGCATCAGCACGCGCGGGAAGGTCATGTCAGTCGCTTGCACCATGTCGCCATTGGATTGGACAGTCTGATCGCGAGAGGTTTTATCGAGTGTACGCTGAAAGCACTGGTCTGGCGAAAACCCTTCGGCGGGCTCAGACATGTCGCAGAGTCGGCGATCAGCGCGCAGTCACTCAACCGGAAAAGCCATAGAGACGCGCGGGGTTGCCAGCGAGTATTTCGGCAAAAAGGGCGGGGTCACTGAGCCAGTCCGCCAGCCGATTGAGCGAATGTCCATCATCGACCGGCCGATAGGGTTGGACTTGGCTCCTGACGTCATCGCTACGCAGCATGGCGGTGTGCGGCCAGTCGGTCCCCCAGATCAAGCGCTCAGGTGCATGACGAACAAATTCACGCAGCAAGACTGGGACATCATCGAAGTCTGGCCGAGATGAAATGCGCTCGGGCGCCGACAGCTTGACCCAGATGGGCCGCCGGGCGATGAGCGACATCAGGGCCTTGAACTCGGGGGCATCCGCGCCTCGCGCCGCATCAACCTTGCCCCAGTGGTCAAGCACCAGCGGCAATTCAAGCCGCTCGAGCTCTGGCGCGATTTGAACGATCACATCGACACTTGTGAAGAGCTGCAGATGCCAGCCGTATGCCTTGACCCGGTCCTGTGCCCAAAGGATGCCTCGAGCTGCTTCCCGTACATCAGAGCGGCCGTGAGTGTGCAGGTTGATCCGAATCCCGCAGCTGCCCGACTCGTGCAGGACACGCAATTCCTGGTCCGTGGTCTTTTCGTCGATCACCGCAACCAGCTTGGTTCCAGCGCCAGCCGCCAGGGTCGCGTCCACGCTGCAGCTGACATCACGGCCATACACACTCGGATGGACAATGATCCGTCGATCGATACCCAGCTGCCGATGGACCGCCAGCAAATCCTCAAGAGAGGCTGGTGCTGGCGTGTACATGCGGTCTGCCGCCAGCGGATAGCGGTCGACCGGACCGAAAACATGGACGTGGCTATCGCAAGCTCCGGCGGGCATCGGCGCGGTCACGACACGATGCGTGACCCCCAGGACTGGAGAACGGGACACGGGCATCGCTCCTCCCTGAACATTGAGACCCGGCAGACCCCCGGGCGGGCAACGACAATCTAGCAAAGATTGAGCTATTGTCCCGGCGGCAGACAGGCCCGCGAGAGCACACCATGCGGCCCATGCGAATGAACGAGCGAGAAGGTGGCGATGAACGACAACCAGACGGTACTGATCGAAGAGGCCGAGCTTCGAGCGCTCGGACACCGGGCTTTTCGAGGGCTGGGTCTTCGCGAGGCCGATGCGGACGACGTCTGTACGATCCTGCTGCTCGCTGACCTCTTCGGTCTGTCGACGCATGGTTTCAGCCGCGTCGAGTCCTACGGCGAACGTTTGCTGAGCGGCGGCATCAGGGCCAAGCCCGATATTGCCATCGAGCGCCTCTCACCTGCGCTGATTGCCGTGGATGGGGACAACGGGGTGGGGCCCCTGGTCGGCATGCATGCCCTGAGGGCAGCGATGGACGCAGCGCGGGAGACTGGCATGGCCATGGCGCTCGCGCGGGGCAGCAATCACTTTGGGCCGATCTCGCCCTACTCGTTGATTGCGGCAGAAGCGGGCTTCGCGTCGATCATCGGCAGTAACGCCACCACGACCATCGCCCCTTGGGGAGGAACCGACGCACGACTGGGCAACAGCCCCATGGGCTTCGGCGTGCCCAACCCGGCAGGGCGGCCCTTTCTGCTCGACATGGCCATGAGCGTTGTGGCGCGCGCCAAGATTCGCAATGCCGCCAAACGCGGCGAAGCCATCCCTGAATCATGGGCCACCGACGCGGCTGGCCTGCCGACCACCGACCCGCGCGCAGCCCTCGACGGTTTCCTGTTGCCCATCGGCGGACACAAGGGCTACGGTCTCGCGCTCGTCGTGGACCTACTGTCCGGTCTGCTGGCCAACGCTGCCTATCTGACCCACGTGAAATCCTGGGTGGACGCGCCCGACGAACCTCAGAACCTGGGTCACTTCTTTATGCTGATCGATTGCAGCAGGCTTGGCTCGTCCGCCTGGCTGGGCGAGCGAATGCGGGATTTCGCGCAGATCCTCCACGACAGCCCCCCTGCCCGGGCTGACTCGCCAGTGGTCGTGCCCGGGGAGATCGAACTTGACCGAATGAGCCGGCAGCGTCGCGATGGCCTGCGGATGGCCCGTGAGGTGATCGAACTGATGCATCAGCACGCTGCCCGCCTCGACGCCCTTTGATCCTCAGAACCAGGAGTCTCCCCATGCCCTTCGGAATCCCATCGGCCGGACGCACGATCGCTTTTGTCAGCGCCATCCTTGCTCTACCGGCCTGGATGGTCGGGGAAGTCTCGGCACAGTCCTACCCGGCCAAGCCCATCCGAATGATCGTTCCCTACCCGGCCGGCGGGAATGCCGACATCACCACCCGGCTGGTGGCACGCCGCATGTCGGAGAGCCTCAACACACCGATCGTGATCGAAAACCGCGGTGGCGCCAACGGCGGCATCGGCACTGAATTGGTCGCAAAGGCGGTCCCCGACGGCTATACCCTATTGGCTGCTGCAAGTGGCCCGATCGTGATCAATCCGGTTCTGCTGAAGAAGGTGCCCTACGACCCTCAGAAGGACCTCGCGCCAATCAGCCAGATCCTCACCTTTCAGTATGTACTGGTGACGCCGGCCAGCTCGTCGATCAAGTCCTTGGATGAACTGATCTCACAGGCCAAAGCGCGTCCTGGCTCGCTCAGTTATGGTTCGACAGGGGTGGGCGGTGGCGGCCACCTCGCGGGCGAGTTGCTGGCGCTGATGAGCGCAACCCGTCTCAATCATGTTCCCTACAAAGGCAGCGCACCGGCGCTCGCCGATTTGCTAGGTGGCCATCTCGCCTTTACCTACGATACCGTGATCACGTCGACCCCACTGATCGAGTCAGGACAGCTGCGGGCATTCGCGGTGTCCGGTCCGAAACGGGCGGGTTCGCTGCCACGCGTGCCAACGATGCAGGAGCTCGGCTTCAAGGGCTTCGAGGTCACACAATTCGTCGGGCTCTTCGCACCGGCTGGCACGGATGCCACGATCGTCGCGAGGCTGCATCAGGAAGTGGTCAAAGCGATCCGCAATGACGAGCTCACCCAGAAGATCGAAGTCCAGGGCGGCAACGAGCTGGTGGGGAGCAGTCCAGCGGAATTTGCCCAGCTGATCAGCCGCGAGCTCGAGATGTACGATCGCCTGATCAAGGGCGCCAACATTCAGGCCCAATGAGGCAAGCATCCATGTACACCCTCGACATCCTGATTCAGGGCTTCCCCGGGCGCGCCGTCTGCCACGGCGGACTCGGGTGGAGCACGATCGCACTGATCCGCGGCGCAGGGCGAATCGCGCTCCTCGACGTCGGTGCCTTCGGTGTGCGCCGAGAGCTGCGCAAGCAACTCAGCGCTCACGGCGTCGCGCCCGACGCCGTGACGGACGTGATTCTCACCCACGCCCATTATGACCACGCAGTCAATTTCACCCTGTTTCCCAATGCGACCGTTTGGATTGGCGACGAGGAATTGAACTGGGCCGAGGCCCAACCGCCAGGCTTTAATCCCTTGCCGGAACTCTATGTTCGCGAACTCGTGCGCTTGCCCCGCCTGCGCCGCTTGGTGGAAGGCGACGAGCCCCTGCCGGGCTTGCGTGCTCTGGCGGCGGCCGGCCACACGCCTGGGCACTTGTTTTTTGTGCTGGAGATGGAGCCGGTCCCCGTGATCTTTACGGGCGACTCTGCGAAGAACCGTGCCGAATTGCTGTCGATGGCCGTTGACCACAGCGAGGACCACGCGCTGAGCCGTGACACGCTGGAGCGCATATGGGTTCAATGGCGACGGCGGCCCGGGACCTTACTGGTACCAGGCCATGATCTCACCATGAGGCTCGACGCCGCAGGTGCACCGGAATATCTGGGCGAGCGACAGGCGGCGATCGCGGCCTGGTTCTCCGAATCGATCGAAACCATGACCCGCATCGATCTCTGCTGTGCGCCCTCAGGCGCCGCGCTCAGCCGAGCGTGATGCCGGTTCGGCGAATCACCGGCCCCCAACGTGCGGCCTCTTCGGCCATCAAGCGGGCCAGGTCCTGCGGGGTGCCGCCGGTTGGCGTCATGCCCTGACTGGTCAGGCGGCTTGCCACTGCAGCATCCTTGAGTGCGTCATTGAATTCGCGATTGAGACGGCCCACGACGTCGGGTGGCGTGCTGGCCGGTCCGACGATTGCGTTCCAGGCAATGGCCTCGAAGTCTTTCAACTCGGGCAGACCCGACTCGGCGATGGTCGGCAACTCCGGCATGGCGTCGTAGCGGGTCCGACTCGTGACGGCCAACAGCCGTACGCGCCCAGCCTGGACATGCGGCAACAGCGCCGGCGCAACGGTCATGATCATCTGGGTCTCGCCCGTGGCGACCGACAGCGCTGAGGGCGGGGAACCGTTATAAGGAATGTGCAATGCGAACGTACCCGTGGCGACCTTCAGCAATTCCATCGACAAGTGTGACGAGCTGCCGTTGCCAATCGAAGCGAAAGTGGCCCTGCCGACATGATCCCGAAGCCAGGCAACGAGTTCAGCCACGTTGTTGACAGGCAGCTTGGCGTTCACCGCGAGCACGTTGGGCTGGCTGGTCGTCATCACGATCGGCGCGAAGTCATCGGGCAGCCGATAGGGCATCTTCGCATAGAGGAAAGGCGCGAAGGCGAGTGGCCCGTTGAAGCTGATCCCGAAGGTGTGACCGTCAGAGGCCTTGGCAATGGCATCGGTCCCGATCAAGCCGCCAGCACCGGCCCGGTTATCGACAACGATCGGCTGGCCGAGTCGCGCTGCGAGCCGATCGCTGGTCGCACGCACGATCAGGTCGAGCGAACTGCCGGGCCCAGTGGGCACAACCATTCGGACCGGCCGGGACGGCCAGGCCGACTGGGCGCGCGAAGCGAGGGGGGCAAGCGTCAGGGTAGCTGCAGCAGCACCCAGCCATGAACGACGTTTCATCCCGGGTCTCTCCGTGGGAAAAAATCGCCATGACCATAGCACAGGGGGATGGCCGGATCGTAGAATCCACAAACCCCACTCACAAGGAGTTTCCATGAAGATCACACGCATTCTGGCGGCTGGGCTGGTCCTTGGCCTCGCCGCCACTGGCGCCCAAGCCCAGGAAAAATTCTTCCGGATCGGCACCGGCGGCACCGCGGGCACCTACTATCCGGTCGGCGGCATGGTTGCCAACATCGTCAGCCAACCCGGCAAGATCAACTCCACCGCACAGGCCAGCAATGGCTCAGTCGCCAATGTCAATGCGATCGCGAGCGGTGCGAGCGAGTCGGGGTTCACGCAGGCCGACGTCGCGTCGTGGGCCTTCAATGGCGAGGGCGTTTGGAAGGGCCGACCGCCGGTCAAGGGCCTGCGCCTGATCGCCAATCTCTACCCAGAGAGCGTGCACATCGTCGCGCGTAAGGGGGCCGGTATCCGCACGGTGGCTGACCTCCGGGGCAAGCGGGTCGCGCTGGACGAACCGGGTTCGGGCACGCTCATCAATGCGCGCACGATACTTGCCGCCTACGGTCTCAAGGACAGCGATCTCAAGCCCGAGTACATCAAGCCGAACCAAGCGGGCGACAAGCTGAAGGACGGCGCGCTCGACGCCTTCTTCTTCACGGGCGGTGCACCCGCTGGGGCCATCGCCGAGCTGGCCTCTTCAGGGGCAGGCATCGAATTAATCCCCATCGACGGGGAAGTGGCCGAGCGGCTGCGCAAGGCCGAGGGCTTTTTTGCACCAGACGAGATCCCCGCCAACACCTATAAGGGCATCGGCGCCGTCAAGACCCTTGCCGTAGGGGCCCAGTGGGTGACCAGCGACAAGGCTGATAACGCTCTCGTCTACGAGGTTGTCAAGGCCCTGTACTCGGAGAGCGGCCAAAAGGCCTTGGCGGCCGGACACGCCAAGGGCCAGTACATCACCTTGCAAAACGCCCTGCTGGGCGCAGGGATCCCACTCCATCCCGGCGCGGAGCAGTTCTACCGCGAACGCGGCCTGCTGAAGTAATCGTATGACCCGCGCGACGCTGCCCGACGCCCAGGACCTCGAGGCACTCGAACGCAAGTTCGATCCGGAGATGCGCTTTCGGCCCCTCGGGGCCGGCGCCACAAGCCTGGTCGGCGGGCTGCTGATCGCGCTGTCGCTCTTTCACTGGTATACAGCAGGCTTCGGCCTGCTCCAGGAAAGCACGCACCGCGCCGTGCACCTGGCGCTTGTGCTCGCAC
>CAZAVT010000198.1:0-6722 GCA_964488395.1 uncultured Burkholderiaceae bacterium
GCACGCCGACTCGATGACTATCCTCACCGGCTTTCCGGTGGCATGCGGCAACGGGTGATGATCGCGATGGCGCTCCTTTGTGCGCCGGCCCTCTTGATTGCCGATGAGCCGACCACTGCGCTCGATGTCACGATTCAGGCCCAGGTGCTCGACCTGATGAGAGGGCTGCGCGAGCAGACCGGCACCGCGATTCTCCTGATCACGCACGATCTTGGCGTGGTTGCCGAGTTGGCCGATCGGGTAGTGGTGATGTATGCGGGCCAGATTGTCGAATCGGCGGCCGTGAATCAGCTTTTTGCTTTTCCGCAGCATCCTTACACCGTGGGGTTGTTGGGGGCGCGGCCGTCACTCGATGACCGGCGGGATCGACTGGCGGCGATCGCCGGCATGGTGCCGCCAGCCCATGCGATGCCGCAGGGCTGCCGGTTCGCGCCCCGCTGCCCCTTTGCCGATGCGCAATGTCGTGCGCAGACACCGCCACTCCTCGACATTACCCCTGGCCACCAGTCCCGCTGCTGGAAGGCGCCCCTCGAGACCCTGGCCGCCAGCATGCCGCCCATTGCCGCCTTCGCGCAGGCGGGAGCATGACGGGCGCGGCGCAGCCGATCCTGCAGGTCGAGGGTCTGGTCAAGCACTTCCCGACTGGCCAGGGCCTGCTCGGGCGCACGCGCGCCGTTGTGCGCGCGGTCGATGGCGTATCGCTCACGCTGGAGGCGGCCCGCACGCTCGCCATTGTCGGCGAATCAGGCTGTGGCAAATCGACGCTGGCGCGGTTGTTACTGCGCCTGATCGAACCAGATGCCGGTCGAATCGTGCTGGCCGGCGAATCACTGCTCGATCAGGATCCAAGGTCTCTGCGCCGGATGCGCGGGCGAATTCAAATGATCTTCCAGGATCCCTATGGCTCGCTCAATCCGCGCATGACGGCCGGTGACATCCTCGCGGAGCCCCTCATGCTTCACAGTGACCGCTCTGCGGCTGAGCGCACGGCTCGAGTCGGGGAACTGCTCGAGCGTGTCGGCCTACCGACGGATGCGGCCCGACGCTGGCCGCACGAGTTCTCCGGTGGTCAACGGCAGCGGCTTGCCATCGCACGCGCGCTGGCGGCCGGCCCCGAGCTCATCGTCTGCGATGAGCCTGTCTCGGCGCTCGACGTGTCGATCCAGGCGCAGATCCTCAATCTGCTGGGGCAATTGCAGCGGGATCTGGGTCTTGCGTATGTGTTCATCTCGCACGATCTGGCGGTTGTGCGTCAGGTTGCCGATACCGTGGGCGTGATGTACCTGGGACAGCTGGTCGAGACCGGACCCGCCGATCAGGTATTCGCCGCGCCGAAGCACCCCTATACCCGAGCCCTCCTGGCCGCCGTACCTCAGCCGGATCCTTCTCGGCGTGGCCGACGCGTGATCCTGTCGGGCGATGTGCCGAGCCCGATCGCGCCACCGCCAGGATGCCGCTTTCATACCCGCTGCGCGCATGCGGACGCGAAGTGCCGCGAGGCGATGCCGACGCTTGCTGCGGGCGCGGGCAGCGGGCCAGGGGAACAGCTCGCCTCGCCGCGAGTTGCCTGTTGGCACTGGGCGCGGATCGCCACGGAGCAGATGGGCGCCACTGCCTCGTCGGCAGCCTCGGACTCGGGCAGCGGCGAGGCCGATCGGTCCCCTTCATCGGCCGTTGGTGGGCCGGCGGCGAGTGAAGCATCCCGGAAGGAGGCGCTGGCCCGTCTCCAGGCGGCCTTTCGATGAAAGGTCTGACTCAACAATTTTTGCCATGTCCCAGAGGAGAATCTCTCATGTTCAAGCGATTCACGCTGAAGGCCTTCTGCCTTGCGACGACCATCAGTCTGGCTGGGGCCGCAGCAGCCCAGACCACGCTTCGCATCGGGCTCGCCGAGGATCCCGACGAACTCGACCCGACCAAGGCCCGAACCTATGTGGGGCGGATCGTGTTCGCCTCGATCTGCGACAAGCTCTTCGACATCGATGACAAGCTCGCGCTCGTCCCGCAACTCGCGCTCAGTCACGAGACCTCCGCCGACGGCAAGGCGGTGACGATCCGGCTGCGTCCCAATGTGAAGTTTCATGACGGCGAACCGATGGATGCGGCAGCGGTCAAGTTCTCGCTCGACCGTCACCTGAGCATGCCGGGGTCGTTTCGCCGCGCCGAGATCGCGCAGGTTGATTCGGTCAGAGTGGTCGATCCCCTCACCGTTCGGCTCGAACTGAAGACACCGTTCGCACCGCTGATGGCGCAGCTGACCGACCGCGCGGGCATGATGGTGTCTCCCAAGGCTGCGGCCGCGCTCGGTGATCGGTTCGGTACCGCCCCGGTCTGCGCCGGGCCCTATCGCTTCGTCGAGCGAGTCGCCCAAGACCGGATTGTCGTTGAACGTTTTGCCGACTACTGGGACAAGTCGCGCGTGCACATCGATCGCATCGTCTATCGATCGATTCAGGATTCCACCGTGCGTCTGGCCAATCTGAAATCCGGCCAGCTCGACCTGCTCGAGCGACTGCTCGCGACCGACGCCCCCGAGGTTCGCAAGGACAACCGGCTGCGTCTTGCGACGGGTACTGAACTGGGCTATCAGGGCATCACGATCAACGTGAATAACGGCGATAAGGCGAACAACCCCCTGGGCAAGGACGCCCGTATCCGCCGCGCGCTCGAGCTCGCGATCGATCGCGAGGCGATCAATCAGGTGGTGTTCAACAATCTCTACACTGTCAACAATCAATCGGTCAGCCCCAGCAACCCCTACTATCAGGCAAGCCTTCCGACCCCGAAACGTGATCTTGCGCAGGCCCGCGCGCTGATCCGCGAGGCGGGTGTCAAGACGCCGATCGTGCTGGACTTTATGGTGCCCAACAATCCCGAAACCCGGGCGGTGGCCGAAGTCATGCAATCGATGGCCGCCGAGGCTGGCTTTGACCTGAAGATCCGGGTCACCGAGTTTGCGACCTCGCTGAACGAAGCCGAAAAGGGCAACTTCCAGCTCTACATGCTCGCCTGGAGTGGCCGCACCGATCCGGATGGGAACATCTACTCGTTTGCCTCCTGCAAGGGCCCACTCAATTACGGCCGCTATTGCGATGCCGGGCTCGATCAACTCCTCGATCAGGCGCGCACGGTGACCTCGCAGGCTGAGCGTAAGGACCTTTATCAGAAGGTGGCCCAGAAATGGTTGTCCGAGGGATCGGTGCTCTACCTGTATCACCGGGCGCTGTTGTTCGCCCACAGCCCGCGGCTTGACGGCTTCAAGGTCATGCCCGACGGTTTGATCCGGGTGACGGATCTGCGGCTCAAATAACCGATCGGTTTGCGATGCTGAGCTTCCTGCCCCGGCGGCTGTTGCAGCTGATTCCGACGCTCTTTGTCGTGTCGGTGCTGATCTTCATGCTGCAGCAGCTGCTGCCTGGCGATCCCGCGCTCGTGATGGCCGGGGAGGAAAAGGACCCGGAGGTCATCGAGCAGATTCGCCGCCAGTATCGCCTCGATCAGCCGCTGCCGATCCAGTATCTCTACTGGATCGGTGGCGTGCTGCAGGGCGACCTGGGCGAGTCGATGCGGATCAAGCAGCCGGTGGCCTCGTTGATCGCCGACAAGCTCCCAGTCACTTTGCAACTCGCTACCATGGCGATGCTGTTCGCGCTTCTGATCGGCATCCCGGCGGGTGTGCTGTCGGCCGTCAAGAAAGGGACTGCCTGGGACACCGCGGCCAATGTGTTTGCCCTCTGGGGCTTATCCACGCCCAATTTTTGGTTGGGCATCCTGCTGATCTTCCTCTTCTCGGTGCAGCTCGGTTGGTTACCTGCCTCGGGCTTTGTGAGCCCCTGGGAGGACCCCTGGCAGTCGCTCGCGACCACGGTGATGCCTGCTTTCGTCCTGGGCAATGCGATCGCTGCGGTGCTGATGCGCCATACCCGCAGCGCGATGCTGCAGGCGATGAGCGCCGACTATGTTCGAACCGCGCGTGCGAAGGGTCTGCGCGAGCAGGCGGTGGTGCTGCGACATGCGCTGCGCAATGCCCTGACGCCAGTCATCACGCTCGGTGCCCTCGAATTCGGAACGCTGCTGTCGGGCGCAGTCCTGACCGAGCAGGTCTTCTCGGTGCCAGGGTTCGGCAAGCTGATCGTCGATGCGGTTTTCAATCGCGACTATGCGGTCGTCCAGGGCGTGGTGCTGGTGACCGCCACCGTCTACATCCTGCTGAACCTGATCGCCGACGTCCTCTATGTGCTGGTCAATCCGAGGCTGCGCGGATGAGTGCCGACAGTCCCGCCCGTCAGGCGATGCGCACGCTGCTGCGCCGGCCGACCGCCGTCTTCGGTCTGGTGGTCCTCGTGCTGGTCGTGCTGCTTGCGGTCCTTGCTCCCTGGGTGGCGCCCTACGATCCGCTCAAGACCAGCTGGAGCCTGGTGCGCAAGGCGCCCAGTGCCGCTCACTGGTTCGGTACCGACGAGGTCGGTCGGGATCTACTGTCGCGGGTCATTTGGGGAGGACGGGCATCGCTCGCCGCTGGCGTCGTGGCGGTTTCAATCGCGATCACGATCGGCGTGCCGCTGGGCATGGTGGCTGGCTATGTTGGTGGCTGGTTCGATGCCGTGATGGGCCGGTTGACCGATGCGATGCTGGCGATCCCCTTCCTGATTCTGGCGATCGCGCTCGCAGCCTTTCTGGGACCCAGCCTCGGGAACGCGATGATCGCGATCGGCATCACGGCGACGCCGCTCTTCGTCCGCCTCGCCCGCGGTCAGGTGCTCGCGGCCCGGGCCGAGGACTGGGTCGAGGCGGCGCGGGCCGTCGGCAATCCACCGGCCCGCATCCTGCTGCGCCATATCTTTCCAAACATCCTTCCGCCGGTGTTGGTTCAGGCGACCCTTGCGATCGCGGCTGCGATCATCGCCGAGGCGAGTCTCTCGTTTCTGGGCCTGGGTCAGCAGCCGCCGGCACCTAGTTGGGGCTCGATGCTCAACACCGCGCAGCGCTTTCTGACCCAGGCGCCCTGGATGGCGATCTTCCCGGGACTCGCGATCTTCCTGACCGTGTTGGCCTTCAACCTGTTCGGCGACGGCCTGCGTGACGCCCTCGATCCGAGGCGCTGAAGCAGCTACTCTGCAGTCGCGCCGCTTTCCTTGACGACCGACTCGTACTTCGCGAGCTCTTCCTGCAGGACACGACCAAACTCCTCCGGGCTGGTCGGCACGGGTTCGGCCATCAGCGAGGCGAAGCGCTGACGGGTATCGACGTCCCTCAGAGCCGCGGTGAAGGCCTGATTCAACTGGCTGATGATCGCGGCAGGTGTGCCTGCGGGCGCGACGAGGCCCCACCAGGTGTCGACCGAGAAGCCAGACATTGCTTCGGCCACAGCGGGCAGGTCGGGCAGCGTGCTGCTGCGCGACGGCGTGGTGACTGCGAGGGCGGTCAGTCGGCCATTGCGGATATTGGGCGCTGCGGTCGCGAGGTTGTCGAAGTTGAAGTCGACCTGGCCCGATAGCAGGCCCAGCTGAGCCGGCGCGCCGCCGTTATAGGGGATATGCACTGCGAAGATCCCGGCCTTGGCCTTGAACATCTCGCCAGCCAGGTGGCCCGCGCTGCCCACCCCGCCCGAGCCGTAGTTCAGCTTCGCTGGGTTGGCCTTGGCGTAGGCGATGAAGTCGTGGAGTGAGCTGATGCCCAGCCGTTTGGCGGTGTCGGCATTCATGACCAGCACGTTCGGTACCCGAAGAATCTGCGTGATCGGCGCAAAGTCGGTCCGCGCGTCGTACGGCATTTTTTTGTAGAGCCAGGGATTGACCGCATGCGTTGCGGTCGCCGCGATGCCGATGGTCGTGCCGTCGGGCGTTGCGCGCGCGACCGCATTCGCGCCGAGATTGCCGCCCGCGCCGGGTCGGTTTTCGACGATCACCGGTCCCGTCGAGGCCTTCACCTTGTCGGCCAGGATGCGCACGGTGAGGTCGATCGGACCGCCCGCCGCGTAGGGGACGATGATGCGTAGGGTCTTCCCGCTCGGGGGGCTCGACTGGGCGAGCGCGCTACCGATCGGCGCCACTGCGCTGGCCAGCCCGGCCACGATCAGCTGTCGACGTGAAGATCTTGTGGGTGCAGTCATGGGGACCTCGATGGCGATGAGGGCGGGCCGCAGCCCCAGCGGCGGCCGTTGAAGCGACCGATTATAGGCGGCGAGCGCGCGCGACCCGATCCTCAGATGCCGGTGCGCGCGTCCTCGGGGAGCCCGAAGCGCTGCTCGAGTTCCTGCACCTCGCGCAACCCGCCGAGCGCGAAGAACTCCTCGAAGGTCGCACAGCGATCGCGAATGCCAGCCGCCGAGCCGGTCCGCTTCATCTCGGCGAGTACCTCGCGCATCGCCTTGATCGCGGCGAGCGTCGCGTAGTTCGGGAAGATCATCAGGCGGTAGCCGAGCCGCGTGATGTCATCGATCGACAGGAAGGGCGTACGGCCGCTCGAGGCCATGTTGAACAAATGCCACCCGGGTAACCTGCGCGGAATTTCCTCGATCTCGGCCATCGAACGCGGCGACTCGATGAACAGCATGTCGGCGCCTGCCTTCAGATAGGCCTCGCCCCGGCGGATCGCCTCATCGAGGCCCTGCACGAGCAGTGCATCACAGCGTGCGATGATCAGGAAATCGTCGTCATGCCGAGCGTCGACCGCCGCGCGGATCTTCTGCACCGCCTCTTCCTGCGGGATCAGTCGCTTGC
>CAZAVT010000199.1:0-6719 GCA_964488395.1 uncultured Burkholderiaceae bacterium
GGCCGGCGCGTCGTTGATCCCGTCCCCCAGGTAGCCAACCGAGTGACCCGTTTTCTGCAAGGCCCGAACGATGCGCTCCTTTTGCTGCGGATCGATTTCGACGAAAAGATCCGTCTGCGGTGCGAGCCGCCACAGAGCCTCGTCACGCAGCTGCGTGATCTGCTCGCCCGTCAGCATCGATCGCGGGTCCAGTCCGACGGCCCTTGCCAGATGCGCGGTGACATGGCGGTGATCCCCGCTGATGACCTTGATCTGGATGCCCAGCGCGGCGAGCGCCATGACAGTTGACTTGGCATCGGGCTTTGGCGGGTCGATAAAGACCAGGAAGCCTCTAAAGCAAAGGCCCTGTTCATCGCTGCGATCATAGTCGGGCTGGGCGCTCAAGGAACGCGTCGCTACGGCGAGGACCCGCAAGCCCTGTTGACCCTTTTCATCGAAAATTGACTGAAGCTCGGAGCGCGACTGTTCATCCAGGCGCTCTTGTTTGCCAGCCCGCTCGACGCAGGTGCAGACGTCAAGCATCTGCGCGAATGCCCCCTTGGTCACGAGCAGGTGCTCGTCGGGATGGCCATCCTCTGCGACGACGATCGTGAGACGACGGCGCATGAAGTCGTAGGGAATTTCATCAATCTTGATGAGCCCCTGGGCGTCCAGGCCCTCGCGCCGGCCCAACGCTGTCAGGGCTTCGTCGAGCGGGTTTCTGATTCCGGTCTCCAGGCAGGCATTGATCACAGCAAGACGCCGAACCTCCTGGCTGGGCTGGCCCCGGGCATCGAGGCTTTCGCTTAATTCGATATGGCCGAGCGTCAATGTGCCAGTCTTGTCCGTGCAAAGGATATCCATCGAGCCTAGATTCTCGATCGCCTCCAGGCGACGAACGATCACGCCGCGCTGGCTCATCGCACGCGCGCCGGCAGCAAGGGTCACCGTGATAATCGCCGGCAGCAATTCCGGCGATAGGCCGACCGCCAGTGCCACCGCGAAAAGCAGTGAATCCAGCACTGGACGATCGAGCAGGGAGTTAACGGTGAATACCAGGATGACGATCACCAGCATGACCCGTAACAGGAGTTCGCCAAACTGGCGCACACCACGGGCGAAGTCGGTCTCCGGAGGTCGCTGTCGCAGTCGGGCAGCGATCGAGCCGAACTCGGTTCGATCGCCGGTCCGCACAGCCATCATGAGCGCGGTGCCGCTGCGAACCGATGAACCCAAAAAGACGCAATTGCTCCTCGCCGAAAGGGGTGCGCCGGGCTCGACGACGCCACGACGCTTTTCGACGGGAAATGATTCGCCAGTAATGCTCGCCTGAGTGACCAGAAAATCGGTCGCCCGGACCACGACCCCATCCGCAGGAATCAGATCGCCCGCGGCCAGTTCGATGACATCACCGGGAACAATCTGGGTAAAGGCCAATTCGCGTGCTGAACCGTCGCGAATCACCCGTGCCTTGAGCGCCAAGCGCTGACGCAGCACCTCCAGCGCCGACGAGGCGCGATATTCCTGCTGAAATCCCAACGCAGCACTACCGAGAACCATCGCGAGAATGATTCCAGCGTCCAGCCATTGCTGCAGCAAAACCGTGATCCCGGTCGCGATCCCCAAGATCATAACCAGCGGGCTTTCGAACTGTCGGGTCAGCAGCCTTAGCGCACTGAAACGATCGCTGTCGGCAACGCGGTTGGGTCCGACCGTCGTGAGCAAGCAAGCGGCTTGATGAGCGGTCAGCCCGCTCTCGGTGGACCCCAAGCGAGTGGCGAGCGACTGCCAGTCAATGCTCCAATAATCCTCGAGCCCTCCAATTTCGCGCATCATCGTCATCCGCGCAGGCGGCCCCCAGGATCGAAGCCCGCGGGAGCCGACGGATGGGCAGGCGCATCACGGGCAGGTCCGTCCGATGCTACCGTGGCATTAGCCCCCCGCGCAGGAGGCCGGCCTCAACAAGCAAAGCCGTCCTTGAACGGCATCAAGGATCGATCAGGCGCGGCGACGCAAAAGGTCGGCAAATCGAGCCGCCGGCTCGGACAATTCGGCGCCCTTGCGCTGAATCAGTAGCACCTTGCGCTTGACCACTGGGTTTCCCAAAGGAACGCTCACGAGTTGGCGCCGGTCGCTGGTGTCGATGCAAGAGGCCGGCAAAATGGCGCAACCAACACCCGCGGCAACCAGACTCGCTGCAGTCGAGTGATGCTGGACCTCATAGGCGCCGCTCACGCTCAGGCCTCGTTTGGCAAGCTGGTAATTCATAAAGACACGGGTCGCCCGCTGGCTGCTGACGACGATCAGGTGGGTCGTACTCAGGTCAGACCAGCTGACCAGCGACTTTTTGCTCAGGGGATGATCCCGTCGGCAAAAGAACCTCAGCGGATCATCGAAGAGGTGCGTTTCGATGAGCCGTGGGTTTCGTTCTCCCTGAACGGCGATTCCTATTTCAGCCTGACCATTCAAGACGGCCTCTCGAACCTCTTGCGACGTAGCATCCGTGAGCCGGATCCGATGATCCGGGTGATGCTCGGTATAACGCTGAATCAAGTCCGGCAGCAGGAAGGCGACCATGGTCGGGACGCACGCGAGCGAGAAACTAGCGCGCGCCTGACGAGCGGCCCCTCGCATCTGCGAAAAGACCGCCACCATCTCGCGCACCATCGCGCGCGCTTGGCCGAGGTATTCAGTCCCGGTGGCAGTGAGCGCAACTCTCCGTGTGGTTCGTTCGAGCAGGCGTTGACCAAGCAGGCTCTCAAGCCGCTGCACTCGGCGTGACAGAGCGGTCTGCGTAATGCTCAATCGCTCGGCAGCCTTGGTGAAACTGCCCAGCTCCGTAACCACTACGAAGGCCTGCAAGCCGTCGAAATCGATCTTCATCAGGGCGCTCCAGCACTCGAATTTATTAATGAACTTTCTTCATAAATTTATATTTATTTATCATTTAACGCGGCAATGTCGATTGTCTAGACTACGGCTTATCCAGCTGCATGCCAAGCTGCTCGTCGACCCAAGGAGACGGCAATGAAACCATCCCTCATGACTTGCGCGGGCCTCACAGCCACCGCGCTGCTGGCGAGTTTGCCGGCGACGGCGCAAACCTGGCCGGAAAAGACGATCACCATTGTTGTGCCGACCGCTGCGGGGGGGGCCAACGACGCGATGGCTCGAATCATCGCGCAGGGATTGAGCGGGCGACTGGGTCGCTCCGTCGTCGTGGACAACAAGGCCGGGGCGAACGGCTCGATCGCGAGCGAATTCGTCGCTCGAGCACCGGGCGATGGCTACACCATTCTGTTTGGCTACATCGCAACGCATGGCATCAATCCGGCGCTACAAAAGCTCCGCTACGACCCGGTCGCCGATTTCGAGCCGATCGGTCTGGTTGCCGCTTCCCCCACCGTGCTGGTCGCCCATGTCAACCTGCCCGTGTCCAACGCGCGGGACCTCGTCAACCTGATCAAGGCAAAGCCCGGGACCTTCAACTACGCGACGGCGGGCAACGGCACCGCTCCCCATATTGCCGGCGAGCTGTTCAAGATTGCCGCCGGCCTTGATGCGCAGGGCATCCCCTACAAGGGTTCTGCGCCTGCAGTGGTCGACACCATCGCTGGCACGACGCAGTACATGTTCCCCAGCCTTTTCACAGGATTCCCGCACGTCAAAGCTGGGAAGCTCAAAGCCCTCGGCATCGCCGGAGAAAAACGGACGCCCGTCCTGCCGGACGTGCCAACGCTTGCCGAACAGGGCATCCCCAACGTCAACATGTCGCAGTGGTACGCGATGTTCGCACCCGCACGGACACCTCGATCCATCATTGAACGTCTCAACCGCGACATGAACGCAGTGCTCGGTGACAAGGCGATCGAGAGAAAGATCGAGGATCAGGGAGCCGAAGTCGAGACGGGGACTCCAGAGCAACTCAAGGCGCTGGTTCAGGCAGAGGTGACGCGATGGAAATCCGTCGTGGGCCAGGCCCATATCAAGATCGACTGACGCAGCAGCGTCCAACGACGCCCCGCCGATGGAGCTCGAACCATGAACCTGACTGACTGGCTTGGCCGCAGCGAAGTGATTCACGATGCGGTGACTCCGACACCCTACGCCGCACTCTCGGCAACGCTGGACTGGCCGCAGGTCCAGGGGCCGCAGCGTCCTGATCCTGGCACGCCCCTGCCCTATCTGTGGCATTGGCTTTACTTCCTGCCCATGCACCCCCAATCGGACATTGGCGAGGACGGTCACGCCCGCCGAGGGGGGTTCCTGCCGCCGGTTCCGCTACCACGCCGGATGTGGGCCGGCGGTGATTTCACGTTCCATCAACCCTTGCTGGTTGGCGATGCGCTGACGCGAACATCGACCATCGCAGACATTCAGGAAAAATCGGGCCGAACAGGCTCGCTCATCTTCGTCAAGGTTCGTCACGAGATTCGCCGCAATGGCGGGCAGGATGTCGCTCTAACCGAACATCATCACATCGTCTACCGTAGCGCCCCCGGCCCTGACGACCGTGCGCCACCGCCGGTTGCGGCACCGAACACCAGCCTCTGGGCGCGTCGGATTGTGCCCGATGATGTGCTGCTCTTCCGCTACTCAGCGCTGACCTTCAACGGTCACCGAATCCATTACGACCGGCGGTACGTGACCGAGGTGGAAGGCTACCCGGGTCTGATCGTCCACGGCCCGCTGATCGCGACGCTGCTGATGGACCTGCTACGCCGATACCATCCAACAGCAACTGTCGTCGATTTCCGCTTCAAGGCCGTTCGACCGACCTTTGACACCCATCCCTTTTCGGTTCATGGCGAGCCTTCGGCCGACGGAACAAGCGTCCATCTCTGGGCTCAGGACCATGAGGGATGGCTCACGATGGACGCCACAGCGACCCTCGCCTGAATCCATTGTCGGCCTCATCGGCTTAACACCCAGGACTCCCCTCATTTTCAGGACGACCCTCATGCCTGCATCCATCATCGATTCAAGGATTTTTGGCGACATGTTCAGTGACGCCCTGATGCGCCAGGTCTGGAGTGACGAAAACCGCACTGCCAAATACCTGGACATCGAGCGAGCGCTCGCCAAGGTACAGGGACGGCTCGGTATCATTCCTCAAGAGGCTGCCGATGAAATCGTCAAGCATTGCGAGCTCAGTCAAATCGACTGGGTGCGCCTCAAGGCGAAGACCGAGCAGATCGGCTATCCCATCATTGCCGTCGTCAACCAGATCAACGCTAACTGCCGCGATCGCCTCGGCGAGTACTGCCACTGGGGGGCGACGACCCAGGATATCACCGACACAGCGACCGTACTCCAGATTCGCGAAGCACTGGCACTGGTCGAAAATGACCTTCGGGAGATCTCTGGATCGCTGGCCCGTCTGGCCGAGCGCTACCGTGATACACCCATCATTGGCCGCAGCAACCTCCAGCAGGCGACGCCGATCACCTTTGGCTACAAGATGGCAAGCATCCTCGCTGGCATCGAACGACATCGCGAGCGACTCGAGCAACTCAAGCCTCGGGTCCTGATCGGCGAATTCGGAGGCGCCTCTGGCACCTTATCGTCACTTGAACGCGGCGCCATGCAGACCCAGGCTGGGCTGATGCAGGAGCTCGGCTTGGGACAGCCCCTGATCTCCTGGCATACCGTTCGAGACAATTTCGCCGAGGTGGGCGCGTTCTTAGGCCTTGTCGGTGGCTCGCTCGGCAAAATCGCGATGGACGTCAAGCTGCTGATGCAGACCGAAGTGGCGGAAGTCTTCGAGCCGTTCGCACCAGGCCGTGGCTCATCCTCGACCATGCCGCAAAAGCGCAACCCCATCTCATGCCTCTACATCCATGCCAACATTTCGGTCGTACGTCAGCACGCCGCTGCGTTGATGGACGCGATGGTCGCCGACCACGAGCGATCAACGGGGCCCTGGGAGATCGAGTGGATCGCGATGCCCGAGATCTTCTGCCTCATGTCAGGCGCGCTCAAACAGACCAAGTTCATTCTCGCTGGCCTCGAGGTCGACGCGGACCAGATGCGGCGCAATATTGACCTGACCCACGGCCTGGTGATGTCGGAGGCCGTGATGATGGGGCTGGGACCCTACATCGGCCGCGAGTACGCTCACGACCTGGTTTACGAGCTTTGCCGTGAAGCGCTTTTACAGAAGCGCCCGCTCATCGAGCTCCTGGCAGAGCACCCCGAGATTAACAAGCACGTGACTCTCGCTCAGCTGAGCGAATTCTGTGACCCCATGAATAACCTTGGGCAGGCAGGCGTCATGGTTGACCAGGTGTTAGCGGCTCGGCGAGCCTAAGCGCCATGCAACTTCCGATCGCCCACGGAGACGCCCATGCAAGCCCGTCGCTTTCTGCAGGTTGATGTCTTCAGTCCGGTACCCACACGGGGCAATGGGCTGGCCGTCGTTGTTGATGGAGAGGGCCTGAGCGAGCGCGACATGCAAGGCTTCGCGGCCTGGACGAATCTCGCCGAGACGACGTTTCTGCTTGCGCCGACGGACCCCCTGGCTGACTACCGAGTCCGCATCTTTACCCCGTCGCGGGAAATGCCGTTCGCCGGTCACCCAACTCTCGGCAGTTGCGCTGCATGGTTGCATTGCGGCGGCCAGCCGCGTACGCCAGGCTTGGTGAGGCAACAATGCGGGGTGGGAATCGTCCCTGTTCGGATCGGCAACGGCGGTCAATTTGCGTTTGTATCGCGGGCCAGTAATTTGGGAGCGAGCCAGC
>CAZAVT010000200.1:0-207 GCA_964488395.1 uncultured Burkholderiaceae bacterium
GGATGTTGAACAGGATCGAGGTAATCGCTCCGCCGAACAAGGCGCCCCAGTAGATACAGGACAGCATGATGATCGCCGAGGTGGGCGACATTCCAAAGGTCAAGGGCAACAGGATCGCCACCCCATTGGCCCCGCCCAGGCCGGGCAGCACGCCGATCAGCACCCCGAGGAAGATGCCGATCAGCATGTAGCCCAGATTGGGCAAGG
>CAZAVT010000200.1:217-6695 GCA_964488395.1 uncultured Burkholderiaceae bacterium
GCGACCGAGAAACCGTGCAATAGCTGGGCGATCTCGTCCATCGTTAATAGCCCAACCACTGTTCCACGGGGCCTTTGGGCAAGGGCAATTGGAACCAGATCTCGAAAAGCAGAAAAAGCGTCGCGCTGATGAGAAGTCCGACTGCGAGCGACCTGCCCCACGCATAGCGCCCCTGCCAGACCATAAAGCCCGAGATGAAGGCCAAGGACGCAAGGTAGATGCCCAGCACGGCCAGCACCAAGAGATAAAGGCCCGTGGGTACCAGCATCTTCAGGACCAGCCGCCACTGCCGGGCCTCGGTGAACACGCTGCGGCCGCCGTCGCTGCGCCAGCGCAGGCAGGTCTGCAGGATCACCCAACCGGCGCCCGCCAGCATCAGGCAGCCGATGTAGAAGGGAAAGTAGCCTGGCTGCGGTCCGTCGCTGCCCCAGGCGTTGCCGGTTCGCAGGCTGTCAACGATCACCAAGGTCGCTACGCCGACAAAGCAGAGGGCGACCAGGAGCTCGATCCAGCGCAGTTGGATGGGCTTCTCGTCGTTCAAGTCGGTGTCCGTTTGAGGCTCACTTGGCAACAAAGCCAGCCTCTCGCATCAGGCGCAGGTGATCGGCTTCAGCGCTGACCAGCCAGTCATTGAAGTCCTTGCCCGTGAGGAAGACGTCCTTGAACGCCCCGGTTTCCATAAATTCCTTCCACTCGGGCAGTTGTCGCACCTGCCGGAACAATTGGACGAAATAGGCCACCTGTTGCGGGGTTGATCGAGGCGCCATGAATATGCCGCGCAGCATCAGGTACTCCACCTCCAGGCCCTGCGATCGGCAAGTGGGGATGTCCTGCCAGGACTGCGCGCTGGTGATCTTCCGCTCATAGGGCATCACCTTGCTGTCGAACACGCACAGGGGCCTGAGGCTTCCGCCACGCCAATGCGAGACGGCCTCGATGGGGTTGTTCACCGTCATGTCGATATGCCGGCCCACCAGTTGCACCGCGACATCACCGCCGCCCTTGTAAGGGATATAGGTGATCTTCTGGCCGGCCGCCTTTTCGATCGCCACCGTGATGATCTGATCCTCCTGTTTGGAGCCCGTGCCGCCCATCCTGAACTTGGCTGCGGGGCCCTGCTGAATGACCTTGGTCAGGTCGCCCGCGTGCTGATAGGGCGAGTCGGCATGCACCCACAGCACAAACTCATCGAGCGCCAACATGGCCACGGGCGTGAGGTCTTTCCAGTTAAACGGGATCCCGGTGGCGAGCGGTGTGGTGAAGAGGTTTGACAGGGAGATGATGATTTTGTGGCCGTCCGGCCGTGCGCCCTTGGCGTCCAGAAAGCCCTCGGCGCCAGCCCCACCGGACTTGTTGACCACGACCAGGGGTTGCGCCATCAGCTTGTGCTTGGTGATCACACCCTGCAGGAAGCGCGCCATCTGATCGGCACCGCCTCCGGTGCCCGCCGGGACGATGAATTCCACCGTTTTGTTGGGCTCCCAGGCGGCCTGAGCCCGGGTAATGGGCAGGGCCACGAGCAAGCCGCCGAGCGTTGCCAGGGCCGCGAGCCGGCCGATTCGGGAAACCAAGCGCTCTTGCATGACGGCTCCTTGTCACAAAGTGAAAGGGCCTATGGTAAGAAATCTGTCCAGTCTTTGTCTAAAACAAACCCAATTCCGACCAGAAGGCTCGGGCAGCCGGTGCGGTCTGCGATCCGCTCAGCAAAGCCCAGCGAGAGCGTCGCCTTGGAACCCCGGGAAGACTCGTTCGAGGGACCGATCGTCGAGCCTTAGGTGGCGCTCCAGTACCGCCCTCAGGACGGCACGGAAGTCGGTGGTTACCGCGAGGTCCCGGCCGTCGACGAGCGATGACGCGGCGAGTCCTGGCCAGTCGCCGAAGACGCGCCCCCCACGCACCGGCCCGCCGAGCAGCCACATCACGTTACCCCGTCCGTGATCGGTGCCGCCGTTGCCGTTTTGCCGGACCGTGCGACCGAACTCGCTCATCACGAGCACGATGGTCCGGTCAAACGATGCGCCGAGCCCTCGGGCCAGCGCCTCGAGACCTTCTCCAAGGCCAACGAGCGAATTGGCGAGGATGCCGCGGTGCGCCCCCTGATTGATGTGGGTGTCCCAGCCTCCCAGGGACGTGAAGGCAAGTTGCGAACGCGGGTCGGCGTGGAGCAGCCGACCGAGCCGCAGCGCATCGGCTGCAAACCCTCGGGCTGGGGGCGCGCCCGCGTCGGCGCTCGGATCGGCACCTGCGATCGGCCGACCCTCCCCCGACTGATCGGCGGCCGAGAGTCGCTCGCGCATCGCCTCGCGCGCGCTCGCGCTGTCACGAGCCATCCTCGCGAACGCGGCATCCTGCGTGTACAGTTGATCGAGGGCCGAACGCAGCCGCGGATCATCCACCGGCCGCGCGTCCAGCGCCCGAGGACCTAGCCCGAGCGAGGTGACCGTCGACGGGCCCGAAAAGATCCTCGGCGGCGTCGCGCCGAGGTTGATGGCCCGCGTTGGGGTGAGGGGCCCGGGCAATCCGGCGAGGATCCGGTTCATCCAGCCGTCGGGGGTGCTCTTTCGACCAGGCGTCCCGCTTTCCATGTAGTCCTGAGCATCGAAATGCGAGCGGGTCGGATCGGGCGAACCGCTCGCGTGGACGAAGGCGAGGTGATGCTGTGTCCAGAATGGCAGCAGCCGCCCCAATGCGGGATGGAGGCCGAACAGGGGGTCGAGCTTGAGGAGTGCGCCTTCGGCACTGCCGGGCGCGGCGAGCGCAATCGTATCCCGCGCCTCGTAGTAGGCCCGCTCGCCATAGGGCGCAAGCACCGACAGGCCGTCCACCGCACCGCGCAGCAGGATCACGACCAGCTTCGAGCCCCCTTCCTGCCGGTCGGTCGCTGCGCGCACAGGAAGCGTCGCCAGGCTCCATCCGGCCAGCGCGACGATCGGGGTCAGTAGGCAGTCGCGACGTCGCATGGTCCGTGGCCTCTGGCTCAACGCTTCATGAAGTCCGGGCTTCCCAGCAGCAGGGCGAGCTGCAGCCGAGGTGGCTCGGCGAGCACGGTGCGGCGCGTCGCTTCGCTGATCAACGGCCCCAGAGTCTGGAGCAACTCGCGCGCATCTTGCTCGGGTGGTTGGCCTTGCCGAGCCCGCCGCCGGGCTAGGTTGAGACCGAATTGCACCCGCTGGGGGAGCGCCTCGGCGTGCAGCCAGGCTGACGCGAGGTCCTTGTACCCCTCCGGGGTTGGCGCCCGGTAGAGCGGCATGCCCGCCTGAGCGAGGTGGCCGAGCAGCGCTTCCACGTTATCGGGCACGGGGGTGTCCGTCGCCCGCAGACTGCTGACCAAGTAGTGGTAGGGCGTCTTGAACTTCGCGCTCGCGACGTCCCTCGACCAGAACTCCTCCGAGCTCACGAGGCTGAGCATCACCTCTCGCAGATTGCCGTCGGTCTGTGTGTAGCGCTCGGCCAGACGGTGCACCAGGCGTGCGGGCGGGTCGTCAGCGACGAAGGCCCGTGCCAGCTTATGGGCCAGATGCCTTGCGGTGGCTGGATGTGCAGCCAGCACATCGAGGGCCCACTCCCCCTCGGCCTGCCCGTGGCCTGGCACGACCTGTCCCAACCAGTGCTTGCGCTCGTCGTCATGCCGCGCAGGATCGAACAGGAACAGCGATCCGCGTTCTCCGAGGCGGGCAGCACGCTGATCGACCGTCCAGCCCGTCAAGATGCGCGCCAGTGCGGTCACGTCGGCTTGCGTGTAGCCGCCATCGACCCCCAGCGTGTGCAATTCCATCAGCTCTCGGGCGTAGTTCTCGTTGAGGCCTGTCGGCCGTGCGCCAGGGCCCGCCGCGGCCCGCGGCCGAAAGCCTGGCTTCACGCTGAGCGCATTGTCCAGATAGAAGAGCATCGCAGGATGCTTTGCGGTGGCGCCCAGGAGTTCGCGAAACCGCCCCAGCACATGAGGCCGGATCGCTTCGCGTTCGTAGGCCCCCGCAAGCACCGACACCTGCCCCTTGCCTGAGAACACATTGAAGTGGTTGAACCAGAAATCGACCAGGATCTCCCGCAGTTGAGCAGGGCTTTCGATGGCGAGACACAACCGTGCCCGCGCAGCCTCCAATTGCACGGGTCGGATGTGCTCGCGCCGAGCCAGGGCGGCAGGATCCTCGCTCACCGGGCTGCCCGGAGTCGGCGCGGTGGCCGCGCTCACGACGCGGCGAAAGCGCGCGAGCAGCTCCGCTTGGGACAGATGCGTCGTCTCGAGGGCCGCCAGCCGGGCCTGCAGATCCGCCGGGAGCTCGATCGACCCGGGGGCGAACTGCGCCGCGAGGAAGCGCTCGAGCCAGAGGTCTGCGCCCTGGGCCCGGATCTGCGCGAGATCGCCTGGTCGGGGCCCGTAGGCCAGCCGGTTGAGGGCGTGCAGTGCCCGCGCCTCTGGGTCAAGCGTTGGCCGTTCGAGGCCTTGGGTCACCGCGCTCGCGGCGCTTCGCGGCACGACCGCGGGCATCCCCCCCGCCGAAGCAACGACCAGCGCCTTTAACAGCCGACGCCGACGAGAGCGATGGGAACACGCCTGCGCTGCACCGGTCCCACACCTGGGCTCGCCGGCGGCTCGGCTTTTTGGGCCATTCATTATCCGATCCTGACATCCCGGGGCACCATCTTATCCCCGCTCGGGTGGCTCGTGGTGCCCGGCTTCGCGCCAGGGTTTCATTGCTGGGCTTTGCCGCTGCCTCTAAGATTGAAGGCTGCTAAGTGCTGGAAACCCGGCCGCATGCGGCCGGACTAATCATTCACAAAAACACCCTGACGGGTCGAGGAGTCCTTCATGCAGCGTCGTTCCTTTCTGACCAAGGCCGGTACGGCCGGTGCTGTGGCAGGCAGCATCGTCACCGCCCCCGCCCTGGTTGCAGCGCAGCCGACGATTCGGTGGCGTCTCGCGTCGAGCTTCCCCAAGAGCCTGGATACGATCTACGGCGCGGCCGAGGTCCTCTCCAAGTCCGTGGCGGCGGTGACGGGCGGCAAGTTCCAGATCAGCGTGCACGCGGCTGGCGAGCTCGTTCCCGCGTTTCAAGTCCTCGATGCGGTCCAGCAGGGCACGGTCGAGATCGGCCATACCGCCCTTTATTACTTTTTCGGCAAGGATCCCACCTGGGCGATCGCAACCGCGATTCCGTTCGGCCTCAACTGCCGGCAGTACAACGCTTGGTGGCACCATGGGGAAGGCGACGCCGTGTTCAACCAGTTTGCCGAGAAGGCCGCCGGCGTGCGCGCGCTGCTCGCGGGCAACACGGGCGCCCAGATGGGGGGTTGGTTCCGCAAGGAGATCAACACCCTGGACGACCTGAAGGGTCTCAAGTTCCGGGTGGGTGGCTTCGCCGGCCAGGTCCTGCAGCGCCTGGGCGTCGTCCCCCAGCAGATCCCCGGGGGAGACATTTATCCCGCGCTCGAAAAAGGCACCATCGATGCGGCCGAGTGGATCGGCCCCTATGATGACGAAAAGCTCGGCTTCAACAAGGTCGCCCGTTACTCCTACTATCCGGGTTGGTGGGAAGGCGGCCCCGCGCTGCACGCGATCGTCAACCAGAAATCGCTGGCGACCCTCCCGCCCGAGTACAAAGCAGCTCTGGAACTGGGTGCCGAGGCCGCCAACGGCTACATGATGGCCAAGTACGATGCCGGCAACCCGCAGGCGCTCAAGCGGCTGGTGGGTAGCGGGACGCTGCTGCGCCCCTTCCCCCGAGCGGTGATGGATGCCTGCTACAAGGCGTCGATGGAAGTGTTCGCCGAGACAAGTGCCAAGAACCCTGAATTCAAGCGGGTTTCGGATCACTACTTCGGCTTCCAGCGCGACCAGATCACCTGGTTCCGCGTGACCGAAAACAGCTTCGACGACTACATGGCTGCAGCCAAGCGTTGATCGTCGGCAGGGCGGGCGGTGCTCCCGCCGCCCGCCACCGGCGCGCCCGCAGTTCTGGGGCGCGCTATTTTTTTGCCTTGTCGGCCTCGTCGTCGTCGTCGAAACTCTGGACTTCGATCTTGACCTTGTCCGTGTCGACCTGCACGGGCTTGTCGAGGAAGCTCGTCACCATGCCGGGCCAGAAGATCAGAATCGCGACCAGGATCAGCTGCAGCACCAGCCAGGGAATCGCGCCGAGGTAGATCTCAGAGCTCTTGATCTCCTTGGGAGCGATGCCGCGCAGATAGAACAGCGCGAACCCGAACGGCGGGTGCATGAAGGATGTCTGCATGTTCACGCAGAGCAGCACGCCGAACCAGATCAGGTCGATGCCTAGCTTGACCGCAACCGGTGCGAGCAGCGGGACCACGATGAACGCGATCTCGAAGAAATCGAGAAAGAACGCGAGGAAGAACACGAAGATGTTGACGACGATCAGGAAGTTGACTGGATCACCGCCGGTCAGCGAGGTGAGCATGTGCTCGATCCACACGCCGCCGTCCACCCCCTGAAACACCAGGGTAAACACCGTCGAGC
>CAZAVT010000201.1:0-6322 GCA_964488395.1 uncultured Burkholderiaceae bacterium
GGCTTGGACAGCCGGGGGACTTCATCGGCGATCGCCTGCGCGATTTCGAGCTGACGCCGTTCGAAGGCACCAACGGCGATGATCGTCAGGTCGCTCTCCGGATTGCGATCGAAGATCTGCAGGAGCGAGCGCAGCCGGTCCAGATAATGGAAGGGACCGCCGCTCACATCGAGCGGATTCTGTCGCCCGAGAAAGCCCGGTAGCAGCGGATCAATCTGCGCAAGGACCTCCTCGCCAAACGACGCGAGGGACATCCCAGCCTTTTCGAGTTCGTCGGTCAACATGATGCCAATCCCGCCTGACATCGATAGGATCGATACTCGCCGGCCGATACCCCCCGGGTAGGCCGCGAGGACTCGGCCCACATCCAGGAGGTGCGTCATCCCATGAGCCCGGACCACGCCGAGCTGGTGAAGCACGCCGTCGTACACTCGGTCTTCGCCAGCGAGGCTCGCGGTATGGGCCGCTGCAGCTCGAGCCCCAGCCGGTGTGACGCCACTCTTCAGCAGAACCAGTCGCTTGCCGAGCGCCTGGGCCTTGCGCGCCGCCTCGATGAAGCGCGCCGGGCGGCGTAGACCCTCAACATAGGCGAGGATCACCTGGACGTCGACGGCCGCGAGCAGGGAATCGATCATCAGCTCGAGGGTGAGGTCGATCTCGTTGCCGAGGTTGTAGAGGCGACCGATCTTGAGGCCGTTGCGCTGACCATCGTAATAAAGCCCCGCTCCGATCGCGCCGCTCTGCGACACGATGGCGATCGGGCCATCGCGCAGACCGAGGCCCTGCTGATCGAGGACGGGGGAAAAGGTGGCAGTAAAGCCATTGCCGGTGATGATGATGCCGTTGGTATTGGGACCAATGATGCGGATGCCCGCCGCGCGGGCTAGTGCGGCAACGCGCTGCTGCAGCGCTTCACCTTCCGGCCCGGTCTCAGAAAAACCCGAACTGCCGATCATCACGATCGGAATGCCGACGGTCGCGCATTGCGTGAGGACTTCCTCGGTCGCCGCGGCAGCGACCAGAACGACTGCAATATCGACGGCCTCGGGCAGTTCGAGCAGGCTGGCGTAGGCTTTGCGGCCCTGTACCGATTCCCGGTTCGGATTGACCGGATAGATCGAGCCTGAAAACCCGTACGACAGGAGATATTGGAGCAAGCGGCCGCCTGGCAGGCGGATGTCCTCGGACGCTCCGACCACCGCGACCGAGCGCGGGTCGTTGAGCCGTTCGATCCAGGCCGTCGGATCGTTCATGTCGTCCATGGTGTCGCCTCGTCGGTCAGGATGCTGGCGGGCTCTTGCTGTGCGACCTGATCATGTATTGCAAGTATGACATGAATGCATGTACGATCGTGCAAACACAAGCTCGCCGAAATTCGCAAGTCCAGTGAGGCGAGGTCGTCGCACCAGTCGAGATGGCGCGGCTGAACGGAGACAACCATGCCCACCACCGCAAGCGCGGGAGCATCGCGCCACACGCAGATCGCCGGGGTCGACATCGAGATATGGGAAGCGGGCAGTGGTCGCCCATTGCTGCTGCTTCACCCTGGCGATGGATTCGATCCGCAGGCGGCCTATGTGGCCGCGCTGGCCGCTCATCACCGCGTGATCGCGCCATCCTGCCCCGGCTTCGGGACGTCAGGCTTGCCCAAGTGGCTGCGCTCGGTCGACGATATTTCCTATCTCTACCTCGACCTGCTTGGGCAGCTCGGGCTCGATCGAGTCATCGTGACAGGTCTGTCCTTCGGCGGCTGGATTGCGGCTGAGATGGCCGTCAAGGACACCCGGCGGATGGCCGGGCTCTGTCTGGTCGATACCCTGGGCGCCAAGTTCAGCGATGACCCTGGCGTGCGCGAGATCGTTGATCTCTTTTCCTACCCCCAGTATGAACAGTCGCAGTGGATCTTCGAGGACGAATCGCTGCGTCGGCAACGCCACAGCGATCTGCCCGATGAGCTTGCATTGATTCGCGCTCGTAACCACGAGTCGTTCACGCTGTTTGGCTGGGCCCCGACGCTCCACAGCCCCCGACTGCACCGTCGCCTGCATCGCATCGACGTGCCGACCCGCTTGATCTGGGGCCGCGCCGATCGGGTCGCGCCGCCCGAATACGGGATGAAGTGGCAGGCCGCGATTGCCGGATCAGAGATCGAATGGATCGACGGCGCGGGCCACTATCCGCAGATCGAGCAACCGGCCCGATTCGTCCAGGCCGTCGAGACGTTCACCGCTTCCGTGCTCACTCGCTGAGCGCGCGCACCTGGAGGAGACAATCGTGCAGAGCTGGTACTTTTCAGAGCAGTCGTACTATCCCGCCTGGACCGACAACGCACCGCCGAAGATCACCACGCCGAGTTCCCTGGTCGACCCGGAGCGCGCCCACCGGCTCCTGCAGGACTATCTCGCGGAGTGCCGACTGTGCGACGAGCTCGGGCTCAACATCATGGCCAACGAGCATCATGCGACGACCACCTGCATGAACGTGTCCTGCATGATGACCCTCGCGACGGTTGCGTCGCAGACCCGCAATGCAAGGTTGCTCGCGCTGGGCGTCCCGATCATGAGCCGGATGGATCCGTTCCGGGTTGCTGAAGAGGTTGCCTACGTCGACGTGCTGTCCAGGGGGCGCCTGGAGCTTGGGCTGATCAAGGGCACCGCGTTCGAGTTGTACATCTCGAACGCGCATCCGGTCACGGCGCCCGACCGTTACTGGGAGGCTCACGATCTGATCCTGGCCGCGCTGACCCACAAGGATGGTCCGATCAGCTACGAGAGTGACAGCTTCAACTACCGCTACCTGAATGTCATTCCCCGCTGCTACCAGGAACCGCACCCGCCCATGTGGTTGACCACCCTGTCGACCAACACCGCGAGGCAGGCGGCCCGTCGCGGCTATGTGCTCGCGATCACGGCCGTCGCGCGAGCGGCGCGGCAGTCCTATCCGATCTACAAGGAGGAGTTTCAGCGGGTACACGGCCGCCCGGCACCCTTGGACCGCCTCGCCTACCTCGGCTACGTTTGCGTCGGCCGCACCGAGGCCGAGGGCCTTGAGCGCGGTCGCAAGATGCTTCGCTTCGTCGAAACCTCTGAAAAGATCGAGCCCCGCTTCATCAATCCGCCTGGGCAACTGCCTCATGCCGATAACGCCCGTTTCCTGAAGGCCGGGGCCACCGTCACCCACCGTACCAAGGTACTGCCCGACGGAACCCCGATGTCCAATCCGCCCACGCCGCGCGAACAGATCCTCAACAGTGTCCTGTTTGCCGGCACACCCGATCAGGTCTACAACCAGATCAAGGCTTTTTACGAGTCGGTGGGCGGGTTCGGGCAGCTGCTGGTGCAGATGGGTGGGACGATGTCGCACGAGGAGATCTGTGACAGCCTGCGGCTGTATGCGACGGAAGTGGCACCGCGGCTGCAACAGCTGACCCGCTCGCACGCCTTGGCGGCCTGAGCGTGGCCACAGGTCCGTCGCCCGTCGAGGCCTTCGGGGGCCAGTGGCTGGCGGGCCATCTCACTACAAGAGGAGGAGACCTGTCATGAAAATGATCGACCTGATCCGGTCCGTGACCGCGGCCCTGCTTCTGTCCTGCGGCGCGGCTGCCCTTGCCTGGCCCGACCGACCGGTCACCTTGGTCGTGCCCTATGCGCCGGGCGGATCGACCGATATCGCTGCGCGGCTCGTCGCTCAGGGTATGAGTAAGGATCTGAATGTCGCGGTCATCGTGCGCAATCAACCCGGCGCGAGCGGCAACATCGGCACTGCGGCGGTCGCTCGTGCCGCAGGCGACGGATATACCCTTTTGTTTGCCGGCAACGGGATCGCGTCAGCACCGTCGATGAAGGAAGTGAGCTTCGACCTCAAACGTGATCTGACCCCGATCAGCCGGGTGGTGTCCTCGCAGTTCTCGATCCTCGTCAACCCCAATCTCAAGGTCAACACGCTCAAGGAATTCATCGACTATGCGCGTGCCAATCCGGGCAAGCTCAACATGGCCTGTTCAGGGTTGTTGACGGCTGCGCACTTCTCGCTCGAGTCGTTCCGCCAAGCCGCCGGCATCGAGTTCACGACGATCCAGTTCAATGGCAATGCGCCGGCGGCGCTGGCCATGATGTCCGGCGATACCCCAGCCGGGATCGATGCGGCGTTTTCCGCCAAGAGTGCGGTGGCGGCAGGCCGGCTGCGTGCACTTGCGGTGACGGGTTCGAAGCGCTCGCCGGCCTTGCCCGATGTGCCCACGGTGGCAGAGGCCGCGATTCCCGGGTTTTCAGAGGGATTCTCGCTGGTGATGATGGCGCCGTCGTCCACGCCCAGGGCCGTGATTGATCGAGTCCACCGTTCGATCGTCAATACGCTGAAGGACCCCGCCGTCGCCGAAAAGCTTGAAGCACAGGGTTTCGACCTCGTCGGTAACAGTCCAGAGGAATATGCCGCGGAACTCGAGGCCAACATCAAGATCAACGCGAAGATCATTGCCGACCTTCGGGCGGCGGGCGTGATTCAGTGATGGGTCGGCGAACGCATTGCTTTGCAGTTCGGCCAAGAGCGTGAGCGACAGCCTGACGGTGGACGAGCTCAGCCGTTTTCGGGCCGAGGTTCAGGAATTTCTGGCGCAGCGACTCTCGCCGGAGCTCGCCGAGCGATCCAGGGCTGGCTACTATCTTTCCAAGTCCGAGCTCCAGGGCTGGCATCGCGCCCTCTACGAGCGCGGCTGGGCAGGCATCAACTGGCCCCGTTCTCACGGCGGACCTGGCTGGTCGCCCGTCCAGAAATTCATTTTCGAGGACGAGTGCGCCAAGGCAGGCGCCCCGATCCTGATCATGATCGCGCTCAATCAGGTTGCCGCGCTGCTCATCGCTGCCGGCACCGAGGAGCAGCAGCGCCGTTTCCTGCCGGGTATCCTCGATGGCAGTGATCTCTGGTGCCAGGGCTTTTCGGAGCCCAATTCCGGGTCGGACCTCGCCAGCCTGAAGTGTCCGGCCCGACGCGTTAGCGACCCTGCAGGCGATGACTACCTGGTCGAAGGCAACAAGATCTGGACCACCGCAGCGCACTGGTCCAATTGGTGTTTCCTGCTGGTGCGAACCGCCTCCGACGGCCCCAAGCAGGAAGGCATCACGATTCTGCTGGTCGACATGAACAGTCCCGGCATCACGGTTCGGCCCATCATCGGCCTCGATGGCATGCACTCGCTCAACCAGGTCTTTTTCGACCAGGTTCGGGTCCCGGTCGCCAATCGGGTCGGCGAAGAAGGAAAGGGCTGGGGGCTGATGAAGCTCTACCTGGGTCATGAGCGTATTTCGGCAGCCGGGGTCTGGAAATGCCGGGCCCATCTTTCCCGGCTGGTTGGGATTGCATCGCGGACGATTCGAAACGGTCGACGGTTGATCGATGATCCGCGATTTGCCGAGAAGCTCGCCTGGCTTGAAATTCGACTGCGTGCGCTCGAGGTAATCCTGCAGTCCGTGATCAATGATCCGGAGGGCGCCAGGGGCGTGATGGCCTCGGTGCTCAAGCTGCGAGGCACCGAGCTGACGCAGGAGCTGCTCTTGATGATCAGTGAGGCGGCCGGCCCGTACGCTTTGCCCTTCCATCAGGAGGTCCTGCGGGCCGGCTGGGGCGACACTGAGCCAATTGGCCCGGATTTCGCCGCCCCCGCGACGCCTGCGTACTTCTTCTGGCGCAAGGCGACCATCTCCGGCGGGTCCTCCGAGATCATGAAAAACCTCATCGCGCAGAGCCTCTTCTGATGGACTTGCCAGCCTCAAGTCTTGACCATCAACTGTCCGAAGAGCAGCGCATGCTCGTCGACGCCGCCCGTCGCTACATGGAGCGGGAATACTCGTTTGCCGAGCGCAGCCGGATTCTGGGAAGTGAAATCGCGTGCGATCCGAACAAGTGGGCTGACTTTGCCCGTATGGGATGGCTTGCACTGCCCCTCCCGGCGGATGCGGGAGGCGCGGATGGGGATGCGCTCAGCCTGTTTCTGCTCGCCCGGGAATTCGGGCGCGCGCTGGTTGTCGAACCGTATCTGCCCACGGTGGTACTTGGCGCGAGCGTCCTTGCCTCGGCGCGCTCCGATCCGGGTTGGCGTGGGCAGCTGGAGGCTGTCGGCGCCGGCCGATTGCGCCTCGCGCTTGCCTGTGCCGAACCGCAGGGCGGCTATGACTGGTTCGACGTTCAGACCCTCGCGCGAGTCGAAGAGGATAGCTATGTGCTCAATGGCCGAAAGGCCGTCGTGCTGGGCGCGGTGGGCGCCGATTTCGTCATCGTCAGCGCGCGGATGCAGCCGGTTCGCTCAGCAGACCGTCACGAACCCCGC
>CAZAVT010000201.1:6332-6676 GCA_964488395.1 uncultured Burkholderiaceae bacterium
CTTTTCCTGTTTCGGACCGACTCTTCGGGCCTGAGCCTTCGACCCTACGCCACGCTCGATGGCCGTCAGGCCGCCGAGCTGTGCCTCACGGAGGTTCGGCTGCATCGCGACCAGATTCTCGGTGAGCCCGGTGACGGTGCGCGCCATCTGGAGCAGGCTTGGATGAGGGGAATGGTGTGGGTCCTCGGCGAAGCCAGTGGTTGTGCGGAGGGTATGCTCGCGGCGACGGTGCACTATCTGGGCCAGCGGGAGCAGTTCGGTCAGAAGCTAGCCAAATTTCAGGCGCTGCGGCACCGGGTCGCCGACATGTTTGTCGCTTTGCAAGAGACGCGCGCGCTTTGCCA
>CAZAVT010000202.1:0-6657 GCA_964488395.1 uncultured Burkholderiaceae bacterium
TCCATCGCCAGCCGTGCGCCGATGTGGTTCAGGCTGAAGGCGAGCGCAATCAGCATCAGAGAAATGACGCCGAGCCAGCGTCCTGATGCGGCGGTTGCGCTCATGAGGAAACGCTCACGCCGCCGGATTGTTTCTCGGGGGTTGACTGCTTGGGTTGCGCCTGCATCAGCCCATTATCCCAGACGAGCGAGGGGATTTGGCGGTCCGGGCGACCTGGATGACAATGGCGCGCCGCCAAATGCTGCTTCAAAAGGCAGGGCGTTGGCGATCCTACCGTCTGGGAGAAACGACCATGAACCGATTGCTTCACCGCCGTGCTGCGCTCGCCGGCTTTCTGTTGACGGGCTGCCTCTCGCTTCTTGCGAATCAAGCCTGCGCCCAGCCAGCGCCCGCCTGGCCCAGTCGCACCGTGAGAATCGTCGTTCCCTTTGCTCCCGGGGGTAGCGCCGATGTCGCCGCGCGATTTCTTGCCCCGCGGTTGTCAGGACGCCTGGGGCAGCAGGTCGTGGTCGAGAACCGCCCTGGTGCGGGTGGCACCCTGGCGGTCGGTCAGGTGGCCAAGGGCTCGTCCGATGGGCACACGTTGTTGCTCGCAGCAGCGGGCGCATTGACCATCAGTCCGCACCTGATGAAGGGGCTTGCCTACGACCCCGTCAACGATCTTGCCCCGATCAGCGGCTTTGCCCGCATTCCGCTGGTCTTGATTGCCAATGCTTCGGTGTCTGCGCAGTCTCCCGCCGATCTGATTCGGTTGGTTCGTTCGCAACCTGGCAAGTTCAGCTATGCCACCACCGGAAACGGCTCAGCGATGCATCTCGCGGGCGAGAGCTTCAAAGCGCTGACCGAGAGCTTCATCGTGCACATCCCCTACCGCGGAAGTGCGCCAGCCGTCTCGGCGGTGATGAGTGGCGAAGTCGAGCTGGCGGTCGTCGATCTGACCAGCGTTCTGGGACGGGCTGATTCGGCGCGCTTTCGTACGGTGGCCTTGATGGGTCGCGAGCGGTCGATGCTCGCCCCCAGCCTGCCGACTCTGGCTGAAGCGGGGCTCACGGAGTTAGACGTCAGCGGTTGGTTCGGTCTCTTCGCTCCGGCTGGCACGCCCGCCCCTGTCATCGAGCGCCTGAACGTCGAGATCACCACACAGCTCAAGGCCGATGATCTGCGAGAGCGATTCAAGTCAGTCGGCATCGAACCAATGCCGACCACGCCGGATGCGCTTGCTGCGTTCATGAAGCGGGAGTTCACGAATTTCGGCGAAGTCATCCGGCGCGCTGAGATTCGTGCGGACTGAGTTCCTGTTCATTGCTGATTGATCGACGGTACCAACGGAGGAGAGCGTCAACATGTCCGTGATCGATATCCATACCCACATGTTCACTGAAGGATGGCTGGATCTGCTCAAGCGTCGCGGCGGTGAGTTCAATATTCAGATCCGTCCGGATGGCAAGCAGGAAATTTTTCGTGGAAACACCCCGGTGGTCATCCCACAGGTGGGGCATTTCGATTACGAGCTGCGGATCCGTGAGATGGACCGGTTCGGCATTGATCTTTCCATCGTGTCTCTGACCTGTCCCAATGTGTATTGGGGGGATGCCCAGACCAGCGAGCTTGCAGCACGCGAGTCCAACGATTCGATGCAGGCCGCTCAGGCTCGCTGGCCAGACCGGATCCGCTGGTTCACATCACTGCCCTGGGAGTATCCGGAACGGGCGGTCCGTGAACTCGAGCGCAGTTGTGGCAACGGGGCAGTGGGCGTGATGGTGCTTGGCAACATCGCAGGCCGCAGTCTGACGGACGACCTGTTTGAACCGGTCTGGGCGGCGATTGATGCCCGAGGCCTGCCGGTTCTGGTGCACCCAACCGACCCGCTCGGTGCCGAGTCCATGGGCATTGCACCGCACAATCTGTTCTGGTCGGTCGGATTCACCTATGACACCACTCTTGCGGTTGCCAAGATGATCTTCAGCGGCTTCTTCGACCGCTACCCGAACCTGAAGCTCATCGCCTCTCACGGGGGAGGCATGTTGCCCTACCTGGTCGGGCGGTTCGAGATGGGCGATCGGGTCGAGTTCGATCACCTGCGTGAGATTCGGCGTAAGCCCACCGATTATCTGCGGCACATCTACTACGACAGTATCACGTATGACCTCAAGCCGCTGCGCTACCTGATGGACGTGGCGGGGTCCTCGCAGGTCATGCTGGGCACTGACTGGCCGCACCGGGTCCATGAGGCGGACGAGGCAGTCCGACGGCTGGAGGCGCTGCCATCAGCCGAACGGCAGGCCATTGCCTCAGACAATGCGAGGCGCGTGTTCGGGCTCTGAACCTCGCGTTTGTCCCGGCAGTCAGCCGACGTAGCCGGCAGGCGGATCAAGTACCCGCAGGTCGAACACATCTGGACGCCCGTAGTGACCCGCGTGGTCCACGACGACCTTGGGAATGATCACATCGTCGAGATTGATGTCAGCGTAGATCAGGGCCTCTCCTGCTACCGGCTCGGTGAGTTTCTGTCCCTTGGGACCGATCACGCTTGCAAATCCCTTGCCGCGCTCGTTAAGCAGAAACTCGAGTTCGGGCCCGCTCGCTCCAAAATCCTCAATGGCCTGATCGTCCAGCACGCCCGTGGCGTTGATCACGAAAACGCCCATCATGTGGGCGAGCCCTTGGGTCGCACGATCGATAACATCCGACAGGCGAGTTGCTGGCGAAACAAAGGAGGGCCAGGACGCGACATGAACCAGTGGGTAATGCGTGAGGAGCGCCGCTATGGCAAGCGGGCTGCCGTTCTCACCGCAGATCAGGCACGAGAGGCGCCCGAATGGCAGTTCGAAAACCCTGAGGGTATCCCCATAGCCTGGCGCATGCACAATTCGTTCGGCGAGCGTTGGCGTAAGTTTTCGATGTTTTCCGACGAATCGACCATCCGGGCCGATGACGATCTGTGAATTGAACATCGTACCGGTGGTCCCCGGACGCTTCTCGCAAACCCCTATCACCGCTGTCAGGCCTGCGTTGCGACAGGCGTCGCCAAGGGCTTCCGTTTCAGGGCCCGGGATCGTCATCGAATTTGCGAACAGTCGCTTCGAGAGCGACATGGCGCTCGCGCCAGTTGCCGGTCGGACCGTGAACCAGCAGGGGTGGGCCGGGATGAAACCCTCAGGAAACGCGATGAGTTGCGCACCATGGCGGCCCGCCTCCTCAATGAGGTCGAGCGCCTTTGCGACGCTTGCCGCACGGTCGAGGTGTACCGACGCGGCCTGGACGGCTGCAACTTTCAAGTGGCCAAGTGTGTCGCTCATCGAAGGTCATCCTGCTGTCGTTGGTACTTTGGCGAAAGGGGTGCGCCCAGCGGAACCGCCTGGGCGTTCAGAGCCCACGCATCAGGCCGCCATCGACGCGAAGGTTTTGGCCGGTGATATAGGCGCTGCCGTCCGAAACCAGAAAAGCGACCGTTGCCGCAATCTCCTCGCTGCGACCGTAGCGTTTCATCGGCACGCTCTGACGACGCTCCTCGACTTGGGGCAGGCTGTCGATCCATCCGGGAAGGAGGTTGTTGATCCGCACGCCATCAGCGGCTAGCTCGTCGGCGACCAGCTTGGTGTAGGCCGCAAGGCCTGCGCGAAAAACGGCAGAGGTCGGGAACATCGGGCTCGGCTCGAAGGCCCAGGCGGTCGAGAGATTGACGATCGAGCCGCGCTTCTGCGCCCGCATGATCGGCGCCACGATACGAACCGCACGGGCGACGTTGAGGAGATAGACATCGAGACCGGCATGCCATTGACTGTCAGTGATTTCAAGGATCGGGGCACGTGGTCCGTGGCCGGCGCTATTGACCAGGGCGTCGATTCGACCCCAGCGTGACAGGGCCTCGTCCACGAGCCGTTGCAGGTCATCGGCCGACTGGTTCGATCCAGTGACTGAAAGGCCACCGAGAGCGTCAGCGATTGCCGTGGCGCGTCCCGAACTGGAGAGAAGGCCGACGTGATAGCCATCGGCGGCCAGTCGGCGGGCTGCGGCCGCGCCCATTCCGCTGCCGGCCCCGATGATCAATGCGACTCGTTCTGCTGACATTGCGCCTCCTAGAAGGACCTCGAATTTAGCGTAAGCGTATCAGCCGTGCCCGGATCGACGCTTGCAGAGTCAACCGGCTACGGTTGAGAATCTGCGCTGCTCGAAGTCCTATCCAGGGAGAGTCCTGATGATCAAGCCCGACGGTCGTGTCATTCTCGTATCAGGTGCTAGCCGCGGCATTGGCCGGGCGATTGCCGAACGCCTGGTGGCGTCAGGCTTTGCCGTCAGCGCCGGGGTGCGTGATCCTCACCGCGCCCCGACTCATCCAGGCTTGCGGGCGTATCACTATGAGGCGGCCAGCGGCGCGAGTGCAGCCGACTGGGTCGCAGCGAGTCTGCGCGACTTTGGCCGGATCGACGGCCTGGTCAACGCTGCTGGGATCAGCCTGCGGCTACCGCTTCTCGGGAGCGACGAGGCCGCTCTTTTTGGTGGGCTCGATCAAATGATGGCGGTCAACGTTAAGGGTCCGATGTCGGTCGTGCGTGCGGCTTGGCCTCACCTCGTGGCCTGCGGTTCGGGTCGCGTCGTGAATATCTCTTCGCTGTCGGGCAAGCGGGTGCGCAACGACAATATCGGGTATGCCATGAGCAAGTTTGCGCTCATGGCCTTGAATCAGGAAATCCGCCGCGTCGGCTGGGAGCATGGCATCCGCGCGACAGCCCTGTGCCCTGGATTCGTGGCGACAGACATGACCCGGGCTTTCACCCAGTTCCCGCGAGATCAGATGTCGCAGCCTGAGGATCTGGCCGAGCTGGTCGATCTGGCCTTGCGGCTGCCCAACAATGCCTCGGTTGCGGAGTTGCTGGTCAACTGCCGCCACGAAGACTTTCTCTGACGTCCCTCTCGGCCCCCAAAATACCGCTCAACGACTGAAGCCACACCGACGGGCCAGCGCATCCTGTTCAGGGGAAATCAGACAATCGATAAAGGCGCGTGCGAGCTCAGGTTGACTGGACCGCGCACTGATCGCCGCGCTGTACACAGTGGCGAGTTCGAACTCAGGCGGAAGCAGGCCGACCAGTGACACGCGAGGTGTAAAGAGGATCTCGGGCACCTGAGTACACCCGAGGGCTCGTGGTTCGTCAGCCTCTCCCATTTCACGCATCGCCGTTGCGCCGTTAGGGTACATCCTGATCCTGGTCGCGAGCTGCGCGGCCAGACCCAAGCCCTCGATGACCCGTTTGAAATGCTGGCCAGCCGTGGATTTCTCCAGGTCCGGCACCCAAAGGCTGGTTGCATCCAGCAAGGCTGCGGAAAACGCCTCAGGGGTGTCGACTCGAGGAGCGGACCGCCCGAGGGGAACCGCCACGCCGGTGAACACGCGGCCCAAGGGTTCAGCGCAGTCGCTCAAAAGATCCCGAGTACCAATCATCGCGCGAACCATGGCGTCGCTCGAGATCAAGACATCACAGGTCTCACCGGCCTCGAAGGCGTCCTTCATCGCACCCACCGCGCCGAACCGTCCTGCAGTCCGGAGGCTCAGGCGCTCGCTCAGCAGCGGCGCGAGCGCCGTGACAAAACCCTGAGCGGCGCCAGCGCATAAAAGGTTGAGCGTCTGGGTCATCAGTCCGCCTTCATCCCGGATTCCTGGACTACCTTGGCCCATTTGGCGATGTCATCGTTCAGATACTTGCGGAACTGATCAACACTCATGATCATGGGATTCGTTCCTTGAGTGCTCCAGGCGGACCGTAGCTCGTCACTCGAGGTGATCTTGGTGATCTCAGCGTTGAGCCGATTGAGGATGTCGGACGGTGTGCCTTTCGGTGCCATCACGCCCAGCCAGATGGTCGCGTTGTAGCCCGGAATACCGGATTCTGAGGCGGTCGGTACCCCTGGCAGGATTGGCGACGCTTGGTTACCCGTGACGGCAATCGCCCGAACTTTGCCAGCCTCGATCTGCGACTTCATCGTCGCAATCGCATCGAACATCAGGTCAACCTGCCCACCGAGCACGTCCGTGCGGGCGCCAGAGCTCCCTTTGTACGGCACGTGGACGACTTGGATCCCGGCCATCGACTTCATCAGCTCACCGGCCAGGTGATAGGGCGTGCCGTTGCCGGAGGAAGCGTAGGTCATACCATCTGGCTTTGCTCGAGCCGCTGCGATGATTTCCTGCAAGGTGCGCTGTGGCAGGTTGCTGCGGGACACCAGCACCAGATCGGATTCACTGAGCGGTGCTACAGGCTCGAAGTCGCGCATCAGTTGGAAGGGTTTGTTGCGGATCAACGTTTCGTTGACCGTGTGGGTGTTCGACATGATGAGGAGCGTGTAGCCGTCAGGCGCGCTCTTTGCCACGGCGTCAGTGCCGATGATCGAGCCCGCACCCGGTCGGTTCTCGATCACAAAGCTTTGGCCCAGTGCTGTCTGCAGACGCCCGGCGAGCGATCGGCCGAAGACGTCGGCCGATCCGCCGGGTGCGAATGGGACGATCATTTTCACCGGCCGTGCGGGCCAACTTTGAGCCTGGGCCGTGGGCGTCATGGCGGCGGCCACACAGGCCAGGGTGAGGGCGGCTAGGTGCAGGGTTGACCGGCTGGCTGTCATGAGTGTCTCCTCAGGCTGAGCCATCGGGGTATCCCAGCG
>CAZAVT010000203.1:0-6614 GCA_964488395.1 uncultured Burkholderiaceae bacterium
GAATTTTCAGGGCGTTTGCATGAAAATCGCCATTGCCGGTACCGGCTACGTTGGGCTCTCCAACGCGGTGCTGCTCGCGCAGCACAACGAGGTGGTCGCCCTCGATATCGTGGCCTCCAAGGTCGAGCGGATCAATCGGCGCGAGAGTCCAATTCATGACGTCGAACTGCAGGATTACCTCGCTCACAAGCCGCTCAAGCTTCGCGCGACGCTCGATCCGCACGAGGCCTTTTCCGACGCGGATTTCGTGATCATCGCGACGCCCACCGATTACGACCCGCAGACCCACCATTTTGATACCCGATCCGTCGATTCCGTCATTCGGTCTGTGAAGGAAATCAATCCGCAGGCGGTCATGGTCATCAAGTCGACGATCCCGGTTGGATTCACCCTCGAGGCCCGACAGCGCTTTCGGACGGATCGCATCTTCTTCAGTCCGGAGTTCCTGCGAGAGGGCAGGGCGCTGCACGATAACCTCTATCCCAGCCGAATCGTGGTGGGTGAGGATAGCGAGCGTGCGCGGATCTTTGCCCAGCTGCTGCAGGCGGCAGCGCTCAAACCCGATATCCCGACGCTCTTTACCGGATCGACCGAGGCTGAGGCGATCAAGTTGTTTGCCAATACCTTTCTCGCGATGCGCGTTGCCTTTTTCAATGAGCTCGACAGCTACGCCGCGAGCCACGGACTCGACACAAGGGAGATCATCGACGGCGTCTGCCTCGATCCGCGGATCGGTCAGCACTACAACAACCCCTCGTTTGGCTATGGGGGCTATTGCCTACCCAAGGACACGAAGCAGTTGCTGGCCAATTACCACCAGGTGCCTCAGACGCTCATCCAGGCGATCGTGAGTGCGAACAGCACCCGCAAGGACTTCATTGCCGACCACATCCTGAGTCGCCGGCCCCGGACCGTAGGCGTCTACCGTCTCGTCATGAAGGCGGGCAGCGACAACTGGCGCGCGAGCAGTGTTCAGGGGGTCATGAAGCGCTTGAAAGCGAAAGGCGTGGAGGTGATCGTCTTTGAGCCAGCTCTCGACGCCGATGAATTTTTCCGATCGCCGGTCATTCGTGATCTCGATACCTTCAAGCGGCGTTCGGATTTGATCGTGGCCAATCGGCAGACCCCAGAGCTCGCCGACGTGTCCCACAAGCTCTACACCAGAGACCTGTTCGGCGGTGATGGCTGAACGCCGCGCCGAGGTTTCCGCCTTGCCCGATCCGCCCCGCCAGGCGTACGATCGAAAAAAATCATCTCAGGGAGACGGGCGCGATGAATTCCATTCGGCGGGCTTGCATTGTTTCGGTCCTCGCCGTTGCGGCCACGTCGGCCCCAGCGGCAGCGCAGGAGTTCCCCACCCGGCAGCTGAGTATCGTTGTCCCCTTCGCCCCTGGTGGTTCGACCGATGTGGCAGCCCGGGCGGTTGCCGAGCGAATGTCGCGGCGGCTCGGCCAGCCGGTGGTGGTGGAGAACAAGGCCGGGGCGAGTGGCATCATCGGTACCGAGTTTGTCGCTCGGGCTGCGCCGGACGGCTACACCCTTGGGGCGATCGGCGGCTCGACCGGGGTGCATCCCCACTTGATGGGGCCGCAGCCGCGCTACAAGTTTGATGATCTGACCTATGTGGGCCAGCTGGCTTACGTCGAATTTGTCCTGCTCGCGCGCAAGGATCTGGAGGCTTCCAACGTCAAGGAACTCGTCGCGCTCGCCCGTTCCAGAGCGGGACGGCTCAGCTACGGCGACAGCGGGGCAGCGGTTCACCTGGCGATGGAACTTTTCAAGACCATGACGCAGACCGCGATCACCCGCGTCCCCTACAAAGGTGACTCGCCCGCCGTGACCGACCTGATCGGGGGGCACGTGGATCTTGCGATGCTCTCGTTGGCGGGAGCCTCGGGACAGATCCGGGCCGGTACGGTCAAGGTGATCGGGGTGACCTCGGCCGCGCGTTCCCGAGCCTTTCCGGACGTTCCCACCATTGCCGAGGGAGGGCTTCCCGGATACGAATCCGGAGTGCCCACCATGCTGGCTGTCCCCAAAGGCACGCCTCGACCGATCATCGATCGCCTGAATGCGGCCTTGAGCGAGGCCTTGTCCGATCCGGCCCTGGTCGATCGATTCGCCTCGATGGGGCTGGGCGTTAGCCGCTACACCCCGGTCCAGGCCCAGGCTCTGGTGCAGAACGAATACGACAAGCTCGCCCGCCTGCTCAAGGAAGCGAATATTCCGACGGAACGGTGAAGCACGATGTTCGAGTTCTTCCGCATCGAGGAAGCCGACGGCATCGCCGTCATGACGCTTGACCGTCCGCCTGTCAATGCTTTTTCGTATGACGTCTATCGCGAATTGGCCCAGCTGTCGCGGCAGGTGCAGCAATCCGACACGATTCGGGTGCTGATTTTCACCGCGGCTGAGCGCTCCCGAGCCTGGGTCGGTGGCGCTGATCTGCAGGAGTTGATGGCCTGCGACCCTGAGACTCGGCGAGAGCGCTATGTCCTGATCAACGAGTGCCTGCCGCTGTTCTACCACCTTGACCGTCCCGTGATTGCCGCGATCAACGGCCCGGCGGTGGGCGTGGGCACCTCGGTGGCTGCGATGTGCGACATCCGCGTCGCCTCGCGAAAGGCTTTCTTCGCCAAGCCCGAGATCGATCGAGGCGTGGTGGGCGGTGGAGGCACGCAGTTTCTGCGTCTGGGCGTGCCGGCGGGACTGGTGCGCGAGATGCTTTACACCGGGCGCCGGGTCAGCGCCGACGAGATGAAGGCAGCGGGATTCGTCGATCATGTGGTCGAACCCGAGCAAGTGATGGACAAGGCGATGGAGATCGCGCGCCTCATTGCCAGCAAGAGCCTGCCCGCGCTGAAGGCCAACAAGATCTGCAATAACGCCGTCGAAGGTCTGCCCTGGGAAGATGCCTACAAGCTCACCCAGGAATTTTCTGCCCGGCTCACCGGCGGAGAGGACGGCAAGGAGGGCATCCGTGCCTTCCTTGAGCGAAGAAAGGCCTCCTACCGTGACCGGTGAAGCCGCGGGCGCGGCTCGGTCGCTCTACCGGCATCGTGATCTTCGCCGTCTGATCCATCCTGAAAGCATCGCGGTTTTTGGGGCGTCCAACCGGACCGGCTCGTTCGGCCTGCGCACGCTGAACAATCTGGCGGAGTTCGATGGGCGACTGTACGCGGTCAATCCCAATTACGATCGAGTCGGCGCGGTTGACTGCTTCGCCTCGGTCCAGGCGCTGCCCGAGGTCCCGGACTGCGTGGTGGTCGCGGTCAACCGCGATCTCGTGCTCGACGCCGTGCGCGCCAGCGTAGAGGCGGGTGCTGGCGGTGTCATTGTCTACGCCGGGGGCTTTGCAGAAACCGCACGCGCCGATCTGATTGCCTTACAGCGCCAGGTCAAGGCGCTGGTCGAGGGCACGCCGACTCGCCTGATTGGACCCAACTGCCTGGGCATCACCAATTACGCGCGTGGCGCACGCATCCTCTTCGGGCGGATGCCGGTCACCCCCAAGCCGCGCCCAGAGGCGATCGCGATCGTCTCGCAGTCGGGTTCGGTCAGCATGGCCCTGGGTCAGGCGGTCCAGCGAGGGGTGGCGATCAGTCATGCGATTCCGGTTGGTAATGCCGCCGACGTCGGTATCGCCGATCTGATCGCCTATCTCGCCGAGGACTCCGCGTGTTCTGCGATTGCCTGTGTCTTCGAGGGTGTCGATGATCCGCCCCGCCTGATCGAAGCCGCACAGGTGGCACTTGAGCGCGACAAACCTCTGGTGGTCTACAAGATGGCGGTGGGTGAGCAAGGCGCTGCCGCTGCGTTGTCGCATACCGGTGCACTTGCGGGTGCCCATGAACTCTATCGCTGTGCCCTGGAGTCCGTTGGTGCGGTGATGGTTGAGAGCCTCGAAGATGTGATCGAAACCACCGCCTTCATGGCCAAGGCGGGGAGGCCACGTGGGCGAGGCGTCGCTGTGGTGCTGGGCTCGGGTGGTCTCGGCGTGATTGCTGCCGACAAGGCTGAGCAGGCGGGTGTCGCACTGCCGCAGCCGGAGGGCCGCACCCTGCAGGTCCTGCAGGAGCACGTGCCAGAGTTCGGCGCAGCACGCAATCCCTGTGATGTCACTGCGCAGGCATTGAACGACGAAGGCCCGATGCGAGCCTGTGCACACGCGATGCTGGCGGATTCCGCCTACGGAGCGTTGCTGGTTGTTCATCCCTATGCTGATCCGATTTCCTCGGCTCGTGTCCCGCTCTGGGCAGAACTGGCGCAGGAGCACGACAAGATCGTGTGCAATTACTGGGCGACCGAGGCGCTTGAAGGCCATGGGGTACAGGAGCTCGAAGCCGAGCCACGAATCGCGACCTTCCGTTCACTGGGCCGGTGCTTTCGCGCCATCGCAGCCTGGCATGCCCGGCAGGATCGGCGTGAAGAGCGGCTTACTGGTCAGTGCTCGCGCCTGAGCCTCGAGTCAGTACGCGTCAAGGCGGCCGCGCTGCTGGGTCGGCACGCGGGGGCTGCGCTCACTGAGCGAGCGGCGAAGGAGTTGCTGGCACTGTATGGCGTTCCGGTCGTTTCTGAGCAGGTGGTGCAGACACAGGATGACGCCGTGGCGGCCGCCCGGCGCATCGGCTTTCCGGTGGTCTTGAAGATCGAGAGCCCTGACGTTCTCCACAAGACGGAGTCAGGTTTGGTCCGACTGGGCCTGCGCGACGAGCTGGAGGTGCGGCAGGCGGCCGAATCGCTCCTGGCCAAGGCCTCGGCGATGCGACCGGCTCCCCGGGTGGATGGCGTCCTGGTGCAGCCCATGATCGCTGCAGGGCTCGAGATCATGATGGGGGCGCGCATCGACCCGCAATTCGGGCCGATGGTAGTGGTCGGGTTGGGTGGGATCCTCGTCGAACTCCTCAAGGACTCGGTGCTCGCCCCGGCGCCGGTCTCGCCGGGCCAAGCCCTGCGCTTGCTCCAATCCCTGCGCGCAGCCGCCGTTCTGAGCGGATTTCGAGGTATGCCCGGCGTCGATCGGCATCGTTTGGCCGAGATCATTGCGCGCTTTTCCGAGTTCGTCGCCGATCACGCATCAAGCCTGCGTGAAGTGGACGTCAATCCTCTGATCTGCAGAGGCGAGCAGATCCTTGCCGTGGACGCGCTGATCGTTACTGCTGAGTCATCAAGGAGACCATGAGATGCGCAGATGGAAGAAGCGCCCGGAGGGATCAAACTGGGGGGACTTCGGCGACGACGATCAGCGTGGCCGCATCAATCTCATCACCCCGGAGATCAGACGTACCGCTGCGAGCGAGATCCGCGAGGGCGTGTCGTTCTGCCTGAGCCTGCCGCTCGACTTTCCCGGGGGCAGCAGCCTGATCAAGACGCGCCAGCCACCACGACTGTTCAGCGTCAAGCGTGAAAACGATCAAACCAACTACAACTTTCCGTGGCGGACCCTCACCTGCAATCATGAGCATCTCGACGTCACCTGCGACGACGCCGTCACGCTGTTTACGCAGTATTCAACGCAATGGGATGCGCTGGCCCACTACGGACAGCTGTTTGATGCGGATGACGATGGTGAACCCGAGATGGTCTACTACAACGGCTATCGTGCCGGAGAGCATCTGGTTGCGCCGTCTGGCGAGGGCGATGCTCCACGCGCGAAGGCGCTCGGGATCGAGAACCTCGCCGAGGCGGCTGTGCAGGGTCGCGGTACGCTGCTCAACTTGCAGGCGCAGTACGGTATCGAGCATCTCGCCGTCGGCTATGACGCGCTGATGCGGGTCATCGATCAGCAGCGCGCCGAGGTGCGCAAGGGAGACATCCTTTGCATTTACACGGGTTTCGATGAGTTGCTGCTCAGCATGAATCGACAGCCTGATGCCAAGAAGCTACACGCCCATTGCACCGGTCTCGATGGTGGCGATCCGATGCTTCAGCGTTGGATCATTGACTCCGGCATCGTGGCGATCGCGGCGGACAATACGGCGGTCGAGTTCCTGCCTGCTGCCCGAAGGTCGCCAGGCCCTCGACCCCTGATGCCGCTTCATGCGCTATGCCTGTTCAAGTTGGGGATGCATCTGGGCGAGTTGTGGTACCTGAGGGACCTGGCTCGCTGGCTACTGGAGCACCAGCGATCCAGCTTTTTCCTCACCGCTCCGCCGTTGCGCCTGCCCGGGAGCGTAGGCTCGCCCCTGACACCCATTGCGACCGTGTAGACACCATGTTTCTCACACCCGAGCAACTTGCTTTTCGTGACGAGGTGCGCACCTTCTTCCGCGAGGCTACGCCTGCTGGACTGCGTAACAAGGTCCGCCTGGGACGGCGTTTGACACGTGAAGAACTTCGCGAGTGGCACGTGATCCTGGACGACCGCGGCTGGGCCGCTCCGGCGTGGGATGTGCAGTGGGGTGGCACGGGTTGGGATCCAGTCCGCCTGCACGTCTTTCGTGAGGAGCTGCAACTCGCCTTCGCCCCGCCCCCGCTGACCCTCAATATCAATCTGGTCGGTCCTGTTTTGATCGCCTTTGGTAGTGATGAGCAAAGGCGTCGGTTTCTGCCCGGTGTGCGTAGGCTGGACTACTTTTTCTGTCAGGGATTCTCCGAGCCCAATGCCGGATCCG